>NZ_JBEZEB010000005.1:0-79842 GCF_040648615.1 Catellatospora sp. NPDC049111
TGGGGCTCCCTGGCGAGCCCCCCCAACGCAAACCCCCCCCGGCCCACCACGATCTCCGCCCCCCCCTGGAACCCCCCGGCGGAGGTGGGGCGGAGCCACGCCTCCGCCGCACGTCGGCCAAGCCTCGCGCGCGCTGCGCCACGGTCGCCGATCTTCCGGTGTATGGTCGGCCAGATCATCTTCTTGGGAGGTCCCCGGTGCGCACCGCTCACCTCGCCTGGGAGCGCCACGGCGGCGAGCCGGGTCTGCTGCTCCTGCACGGCTTCTCCGACTCGGGCGCGTGCTGGGACCCGGTGCTGCCGGCCCTGACCGCGCACGCCGGCGCGATCACCCTGGACGCGCGCGGCCACGGCTCTTCCGAGCTGCCCGACGAGCCCACCGGCACCGCCGCGAACGCCGCGGACGCGGCGCTGGTGCTCGACGCGCTGAAGCTGCCGCCGGTCGTCGTGATCGGGCACTCGATGGGCGCGCTCGCCGCCGCCGCCCTGGCCGCCGCCCGGCCGGACCTGGTCCGGGCGCTGGTGCTGGAGGACCCGCCCGGCCCGCACCACACGCTGGCCGCCGACGGCATGCCGTCCTGGCTGGCCGAGCTACAGGCCCTCGACCTCGACGCGCGGATCGCCAAGGGCCGCGCCGACAATCCGGGCTGGCCCGACGCCGAGTACGAGCCGTGGGCGGTCAGCAAGGGCCAGTTCGACGCACGCTGCTACGACCTGCCGTACGAGCCGGGTCCGTCGCTGCTGCAGTCGCTGGCCGGGGTGGCCTGCCCGACGCTGCTGCTCTACGGCGAGGTCGCCCGCGGCGGCCTGCTGTCGGAGTCCGATGCCGAGGACTGCGCGGACACCGCCGGCGGCGACTTCGACGCGCTGCGGGTCACGGGCGCCGGCCACAGCGTACGCCGGGACGCTCCCCAGGCTTTCACCACCGCGATCGCCGACTTCCTGGCCCAGTGACCCGCGCCCGGCCCGCGACCGGTGTCAGGCCAGGGCCGCGCTGAAGTCGATCTCGCCGCGCGTGGCGGCGACCGCGTCCCGGCGAGAGCGGGACGGACCGCCCTGGTTCACGCCGCCAGGGTCTGCTCGGTGACCTCCCACAGCCGCCGCGCCGCGGCCGGGTCCAGCGCGTACGCCGCCACACCGCGCCGGCTGCCCGCGACGGTCGGCTCGGCCTCGGCGCAGTCCTCGAAGTAGCGCCCGCCGACCCCGTCCAGCAGCGGCGAGGCCGCCAGCAGGACCGAGGTGGCCGCGCCCTGCTCGGTGGTCTTCCACTGGAAGTCGCCGCCGCCCATCTGCGCCCGCAGCCGGTTCAGCTCCTCCTCGGAGACATACCGCTGCAGGTTGGTCTGGATCGCGCCGGGCATCAGCGCGTTGACGGTGATGCCGTCGGCGGCCCAGCGGCGGGTCGCCTCGACGGCGAACAGCACATTCGCGGTCTTCGACTGCCCGTACGCCGCCCAGGGCTCGTACTCGCGCTCGGTGAAGTGGATGTCGTCGAACACCACGGGCGAGCGCAGGTGCGCCGAGGAGCTGACCGAGACCACCCGGGCGCCGCCGGCCGCGGCGAGCGCGCCGTGCAGGCCGCGGGCCAGGGCGAAGTGTCCGAGGTGGTTGGTGGCGAACTGCATCTCCCAGCCCTGCGGGGTGCGCATCAGCGGCGATGCCATGATCCCGGCGTTGTTGACGAGGATGTGCAGCGGGCCGTCCCAGCCCGCGGTGAACGCGGCGACGGAGTCCTGGTCGGCCAGGTCGAGCCGGGCGACGTGGATCTCCTTGTTGCCGGTGGTGGCGGTGATGTCGGCGGCGGTGCGCTCGCCGGCGGCGGTGTCGCGTACCGCCAAGGTCACCTCTGCGCCCGCCCCGGCCAGGGCGCGGGCGGTCTCCACGCCGATGCCGGAGGCGCCGCCGGTGACCACGGCCCGCCGGCCGGTGAGGTCGACGCCCCGCACAACCTCCGCCGCGGTGGAGGTGGCGGAGAACGGGGTGGTGATACGTGTGCTCATGATCTTTCCGTCCTGATCGACGATGCCGGGTCGGGCTCTCCGGTACAGTCAACAACCGGAGGACCCTCCGTTACCCGCTCCACGCTAACCGGAGCATCCTCCGTTTTGCAACACGAACGCCGATGCGCACAATGAGCTGCGTCACCACCGGAAGGAGGAGCCGTGAACCGACCCCTGCGCGCGGACGCGCAGCGCAACCGCGAGCGCCTCCTGGAGGTCGCCGCGCAGGCGTTCGCGCACGACGGGCCGCAGATCTCGCTGGACGCCGTCGCCAAGCAGGCGGGCGTCGGCATCGGCACCCTCTACCGGCACTTCCCCACCCGCGAGGCGCTGGTCGAGGCCGCCTACCGCAAGGAGCTGGCGCGCCTGTGCGACGCCGCCCCCGCCCTGCTGGAGACCATGCCACCGGACCGGGCCGTGCGCGCCTGGATGGACCTGTTCGTCGAGTACATGACCACCAAGCGGGGCATGGCCGACGCCCTGCGCGCCGTCATCGCCTCCGGCGGCAACCCCTTCGCCCAGAGCCGCGACCGCCTCATCGAAGCCGTCACCACACTCCTGACCGCGGCCGCCGACGCCGGCTCCGTGCGCACCGACGTCCGCCCCGAAGACGTCCTCGCCGGCCTCGGCGGCATCTCCCTGGCCACCCCCGACCCGGCCCAAGCCGACCAGGCAGCCCGCCTCCTCGACCTCCTCATGGACGGCCTCCGCCACCGGTGAAAGGAAGGGCACCTTCACATCGCCCTGCGTAGCGCAAGGGCACCTTGTTAACGGGCGCCACGGCCTGAGCTGCGGTGTCGCAGGTGCCGTCGGACGAGGGCCGGTCGGGCGCGGCTGCGCGCGCTAACGTCGGCCGGATGCGTGCCGCCGCGCTCCACCGCGCCCTGACCGAACCGACCGAACCCCACCTGCGCGCCCTGCCCGACGCCGTCGCCGCGCTGCTCACCGAACTCGACGCGCCGCCGCGTCTGGGCGCGCACCTGCGCGCGGTGCACGACGTCGCCGCCCGCCTGCTCGGCGCGCTCGCCGAGGTGTACTCCGGGCTGGCCGTCACCGTCGACGAGGTGCTGTTCGGCGCGGCCACGCACGACATCGGCAAGGTCACGTTCCCGTCCGAGCTGTCCGGACCAGGTTCCGCCCATGAGCCCGCGGGCTACGAGCTGCTGGTGGCGCACGGGGTCGAGCCGCGTCTGGCCCGGTTCGCCCGTGACCACGGGTCCGTGGCGTACGCCGGGCTCAGCACCGAGGACCTGCTGGTCGTGCTCGCCGACAAGGTCTGGAAGGGCAAACGCGTCACCGCGCTGGAGGACGAGATCACCACCCGGTTGTGCGCGGTGAGTGGCGAGCAGCCCTGGGCGGCGTTCCTGCGCTTGGACGACCTGCTGGAACGGCTGGCCCGCGACGCCGACTCCCGCCTGGCATTCCAGGCCCGCCACCCCATCTGACGACTTGCCGAAACGGCAACAGAAATTGCCGATCTGTGGGCGGCGCGCGCACGGTGGTCGCGGAGGTGGTCGAGATGACCTTTGAGGCGTACGACGTGGTGGTCGTCGGCGGCGGCGCCGCCGGATTGAACGGCGCACTGACCCTGGCGCGGGCGCGGCGCTCGGTGCTGGTGATCGACGGGGGCGAGCCGCGCAACGCCCCGGCCGCGGCGATGCACGCGTTCTTGTCCCGCGACGGGCTGCCGCCGGGCGAGCTGCTGAAGATCGGCCGGGAGGAGGTACGCGGCTACGGCGGCGAGATCGTCACCGGCCACGTGGTCTCCGCGGTACGCGAGGACGGTGGTTTCGCCGTGACCCTGGACGACGGACGGGTGATCCGGGCACGTCGGCTGCTCGTGGCCACCGGCGTGGTCGACGAGCTGCCGCCGGTCCCCGGACTGCGGGAACGTTGGGGCCGCGACGTGCTGCAGTGCCCGTACTGCCACGGCTGGGAGGTCCGCGACCAGGCCGTCGCGGTGCTCGCGACCGGCGCGCACGCCGCCCAGCAGGCGCTGCTCTACCGGCAGTGGACCCCGGACGTGACGCTGCTGCGCCACACCGGCCCGGAGCCGACCGAGACGGAGCTGACCCAGCTGGCCGCCCGGGGCGTGCGGCTGATCGGCGGTGAGGTGTCCGGGCTGGAGGTGACCGGCGACCGGCTCTCCGGGGCGCGGCTGGCCGACGGCACGGTCGTGCCGTGCGAGGCGCTGGTGGTGTCCGCGCGCATGACGCCGCGCGCCGCGGTGCTGGAGTCGCTCGGCGTCACGCTGACCGAGCACCCGTTCGGCGCGTACGTCGCCGCGGACCCGACCGGCCTGACCGAGGTGCCCGGCGTGTGGGTCGCGGGCAACGTGACCGACCTCGCCGCGCAGGTCATCCATGCTGCGGCCGGTGGTTCACGCGCGGGGGCCTTCATCAACTTCGACCTGGTCACCGAAGACACCGCCGCGGCCGTGGCCGCAGCCGCCGCCTGATCTCGCCGCGTCTGCGCAGGTAGCGCTCGTCGAGTGATGGGAAGGGCACCTTCCACAACGTATTCCGATGTGAAGGTGCCCTTCCTTCGCGAACGGCTTTTCGTCCAGGCGGCGGGTCGCACGAACGTCGGCCGGGGCAGGGCCCGACGGTCTCATTTCTGACGCCAAGGCGTCCCACGGTGCCGGATTCGGCGGCTCGGCAGAGCTGGTGAACTGCGAGTTAATGAAGACGGTGGCCAGGTTCGGGACATTTCGCCAACTGGGACGGCGACACGCGCCGGTGACGTCACGCCGATAGGGTCACCGCATGGATCTCTGGGTGGCGATCGCCGGGTTCGGCGTGGGTGTCGTCGTCGGGCTCACCGGCATGGGCGGCGGCGCGCTGATGACCCCGCTGCTGGTGCTCGTGTTCGGGGTGCCCCCGCTGAGTGCGGTGTCCAGCGATCTGGTCGCCGGCGCGATCATGAAGCCGTTCGGCGGCGCGGTCCACATGCGGCGCGGCACCGTGGACAAGCGCCTGGTGCTGTGGCTGTGCGCGGGCAGCATCCCGGCCGCGTTCGCCGGGGTGTTCGTCGCCAAGGCGGTCGACGGCGAGGGCATGTCCCAGGTCATCCAGTCGCTGCTGGGCGCGGCGCTGCTGGTGGCCGCCTCCGGCCTGGTCGTCAAGGCCTGGTTCGGGCTGCGCGACCAGGCGCGCGCGGCCGCCGACCCGTCGCTGCGGGAGGTCGTCGAGGGCGCCCTGGCGCGCGTTCGCGTACGCATAATTCCGACCGTGCTGGTCGGAGCAGTGGGTGGACTCGTCGTCGGGGTCACCTCGGTCGGCTCGGGCTCGCTGATCGTCATCGCGCTCATGGCGCTCTATCCGGCGCTGCGACCGCAGCAGCTCGTCGGCACCGACCTGGTGCAGGCGGTGCCGCTGGTCGGCGCGGCCGCCCTGGCACACCTGCTGTTCGGGGACTTCCAGCTGGCGCTGACCGTCGCCCTGGTCGTCGGGGCGGTGCCGGGGGTGCTGCTGGGAGCGGCGGTGTCCTCTCGCGCGCCGGGCGGCCTGATCCGCGCCGCGCTGACCGTCGTGCTGACCGCGAGCGGCCTGAAGCTGCTCGGCGCGAGCACGGTCACCGTCGGCGTCGTCACCGCCGTCCTGGTCGCGGTCATCCCCGCCGCGTGGGTGCTGGCCCGCCGCCACCACGGCCTGCCGCTGCGTACGAGCCCGGTCCCAGCCGCGCGCACGCCGACCGAACCAGCCCTGGCCGATCAGGTCCCCGCGACCTGACCGGGCGAAACGCGCCTAGGCTGTGCCGCCTCGCTGTCCGCCCGAGCGATCAGAGCCGCGCCCAGGCGGTGCGGGCCGCCGCCGGCGGGGTCCGGTCGTCGGCGAACAGGCCCACCGCGCGCAGCTTGTCGGGATTGGCCAGCAGCTGGATGCCGGCGAGCCGGCCGTGGTCGGTCTCCCAGCTCATCAGCGACCACCGCGTGCCCAGCCGCAGCAGCGCGGCCGGGCCGCCGTTGACCTCGACGAGCCACCACTCGACGTCGCCGGCCTTGGCGCTGACCCCGGCCAGGAACCGCGCCACCCGCGACGCGCCGACCACCGGGTTGACGGCGGCGCGGGCCTTGCCGCCCCCGTCGCTCCACAGCGTGACCTCCTCGGCCAGCATCGCCTGCAGGCCGGCCCGGTCGCCGGTGGCGGCGGCCGACAGGAACCGCTCGACGAGCGCCCGGTGACCGGCGTCGTTCACCGAGAAGCGCTGCCGGTCGTCGCCGATCCGCTCGACCGCGCGGCGGTGCAGCTGGCGGGCGTTGGTCTCGGTCAGCCCCAGGGTGTCCGCGATCTCCGCGTACGGCAGCTCGAACGTCTCCCGGAGCAGGTAGACCCCGCGTTCGGGCGGCGTGAGCCGTTCCAGCAGCCGCATCGCGGCCAGGGACAGCGTGTCGCGCTGCTGGGCGGTCTCGGCCGGGTCGCCGACCTGTGTGCCGACCGGGATCGGCTCGGGCAGCCAGGTGCCCGGGTAGGTCTCCCGCCGGTGGCGGGCCGAGCGCAGTTGGTCGAGGGCGAGCCGGGTGGTCACCGTGACCAGCCAGCCGCGCGGGTCCGCGATCGCCGCCCGGTCGGCCCCGTGCCAGCGCAGCCAGGCGTCCTGCAGCACGTCCTCGGCGTCCCACCAGCTGCCCAGCATCCGGTACGCGACTCCGAGCAGCACCGCCCGGTGCTGCTCGAAGACCGCCGCGTCCGCCGGACGCAGTTCGACATGTGCCGTCATCACACCTCCGGATGCAGCCGTGTGGTCACGCCGATGCGGTTCCACAGGTTGATGGTGCCGATGGCCAGGATCAGGTCGGCGACCTCCTTGTCGGTGAACGCCGCCCGCGCGGTGTCCCAGACCTCGTCGGAGACGCCGCGCTCACCCAGCTTGGTCACCGCGTCGGTGAGCCCCAGCGCGGCGCGCTCGCGGGCGTCGAAGCCCGGGAACTCCCACCACGCGCCGACGGCCAGCACCTCGCGGAGGTCGGCCCCCTGCTTGACCAGGTCCGTGCCGTGCAGGTCGATGCAGTACGCGCAGCCGTTCAGCAATGACGCGCGCAGCTTCACCAGGTCCAGCAGCCGGGCGTCCAGGCTCTTGGCCAGGTACTTCTCCAGGCCCAGCACCGCCCGGTAGCCCTCGGGTGCCAGTTCGCCCAGATTCATCCGCTGAGACATCAGTCGTACCCCTCCGTGGTCCATTGTCACGGCAACCGTCGGCCGCCGCCGCAGGAACGACACGACAGCCGGGTCCGGACGTGACAATTCGGGGCGCGGCTGCGACGCAGCACACATTCCGGGGACGGGGCCGCCCGACTGCCCGGTGGGTCGGCTTCAGGCGAGCGCCGGCTCCGCCAGCATCTGCCGGCAGGCGTCCCGGGCGGTCTCGCACGCGTCCGCGGCGATCGCGCAGTGCCGGTGCCGGTCGGCGTGGCTGCGGCTCTCCTGCGCGCAGACGTCGCACACGGTCGCGCACGCCTCGATCACGGTGCGGGCCAGTTCGGGGTGGTAGCCCCGGAACCGGTCGAGGATCTCGGCCGCGGTGGCGCACATGTCGGCGCAGTCCAGGTTAGTCCGGATGCAGATCACCAACTGCGCCACCTCGGGATCGCCCAGGCAGGCGTCGGCGCACGCGTTGCACGCCTCCGCGCACAGGTTGCACGCCCGTACGCAGGCCGCCCGCACGTCGTGGCGCAGGTCCTCTTCGTCGCGGTACATCGGCGTCATCGGCTGCATGGTTCGCCCCCGATCAAGAAGATCAATCGTACGCGCTGCGGTTCAGCCGCCCACCGGCGTCCAAGATCGTCCGACTTGCCCGGCACCTGTGCGTATCTTGAGCGCGCATTCGCCCAAGTGCCTGGCAAGTCGGACGACCTTGGTGCGTACCGCGCCCGCACCACCCGGCCGCGCGAGGCCTTGCGCGCCGCGAGGCGGCGGGCGTAAGGCGGGGGCGCGAGGCGGGTCGGAGGTACGGAAAGGGCGTCCGTGCCGGTGGCACGGACGCCCTTTGCCGGTGGAACGTCACTCCGCCCGGACGAGCCCGTCGGGGCGGTTCTCCGTTTTCGCCGTCCGTTCCGCATCGGCCTGGCCACCGAGGTCCTCGCCGCCGATGTCCGTGCCGTCGGCGGCCGCCGACTCCATGGCGAGCCGGTCCGCGCCGCTCAGCGTGCTCAGCGGCTTCTCCTTGATGAACAGCACCACGACGAACGCCAGCGCCGCGATCGGCGCGCCGACCAGGAACAGGTCCGCGGTGGCCAGGCCGTAGATCTCGGCGACGATCGCCTTGATCTCCGGCGGCAGCGAGGCAAGGTCGGGCACCTGGCTGGAGCTGCTGCCGGCCGGGGCGGGCCCGAACCGCTCCTCGCGCAGGTCGGAGATCCGGGCGGTCATCACCGCGCCGAGCGCGCTGACGCCGACCGCGCTGCCCATGCTGCGGAAGAAGGTGAGCACCGAGGTGGTGACGCCCAGGTCGTGGGCGGGCACGTCGTTCTGCGCGGCCAGCACCAGGTTCTGCATGAGCAGGCCGACGCCGATGCCGAGCACGGCCATGTACACCGACACCAGCGGCACGCTGGTGGTGTGGTCGATGGTGCCCAGCAGCAGCATGCCGGCCGTCATCACCACCGCGCCGACGACCAGGTAGATCTTCCACTTGCCGAACTTGGTGATCAGACCGCCCGCGACGGTCGACGAGACCAGCAGGCCGAAGATCATCGGCAGGCTCATCAGGCCGGCCACCGTCGGCGACTTGCCCAGCGAGATCTGGAAGTACTGCGACAGGAACACCGCGCCGCCCATCAGGGCCAGACCGACCAGCACGCTGGCGATCGTGGTCAGGGTGACGGTGCGGCTGCGGAAGATGCCGAGCGGGATGATCGGCTCCGCGGCCCGCGACTCGACCCACACGGCCAGCGCCAGCAGCACCAGGCCGCCGGTCACCAGCAGCGCGGTCCAGCCCGAGGCCCAGGCGAACTTGTTGCCGGCCAGCGTCGACCAGATCAGCAGCGTCGAGACGCCCGCGGTGATCAGGAACGCGCCCCAGTAGTCGATCTTCACCTTGCCGGGCGGGGTCGCCGGCAGGTGCAGGGTGCGCTGCAGCAGGTAGATGGCGAGCAGGGTGAACGGGACGCCGATGAAGAACGTCCAGCGCCAGCCCAGCCACGAGGTGTCCACCAGCACGCCGCCGATGAGCGGTCCGGCGATGGTGCCGATGCCGAACACCGCGCCGAAGATGCCCGAGTAGCGGCCCATCTCGCGGGGCGGGATCATCGCCGCCATCACGATCATGGCCAGAGCGGTCATGCCGCCCGCGCCGACACCCTGCACGACGCGGCTGACGAGCAGGATCTCGACGTTCGGGGTGAAGCCCGCGATGAGCGAGCCGACCACGAACAGGCCGAGCGAGAGCTGGATGAGCAGCTTCTTGCTGTACAGGTCGGCGGCCTTGCCCCAGAGCGGAACGGTGGCGGTCATCGCCAGCAGTTCGGTGGTGACGATCCAGGTGTAGACGGACTGGCTGCCGTCGAGGGCGGCGATGATGCGCGGCAGCGCGTTGGCCACGACCGTCCCCGCCAGGATGGACACGAACATGCCCAGCATCAGCCCGGACAGCGCCTGCATCACCTCGCGGCGGGTCATCGGGACCGTGTCGGGCTCGGGTCCGGCCGTCTGGGCCGGTATGTCGGTCGTGGTCATTCTCTTCCTCACGTGGTGCGGCAATCGGGTGAGGATCACCCGGGGGGGATCGGGGGCGCCGTCGGGCGCGGTACGGGTCAGTCCGGATCGGGCAGGCCGGCGGCCAGGGCCGTGAACGCCTCGTCGACCAGCGCGCCCAGGGACAGGCCGCCGGCCGCGGCCATCCAGCGGGTGGCGGCGACGCGGAAGGCGGCGCTGGTCGTGGCCACCACGAGCGCCGGGTAGCCGTGCCGCACGGGATCGACCCCGAGGTGCGCGGCGATCTGCTCGGTGGTGGCGCGCTCGGCCTCGGCGTTGCTGAGCACCAGCCGCGGCAGCAGTTGCGGGCTGCGCTGGATGATCTCCATGCGCAGGAACCAGTGGTCGCGATCGGCCTCCATGGCGGCGACGACCAGCAGCACGGCGCGGCGCACCGCGTCCAGCACGCTCATGGTGGGCAGCAGCACGGCCAGCCGGGCCCGCATCGCGTCGACCTCGACCAGGTGGTCGCCGAGCACGGCGTCCTCCTTGGAGGCGAAGTAGTTGAAGAAGGTGCGCGAGGACACCCCCGCCTCGGCACTGATGTCGTCCACGGTGACGTGGTCGAAGCCGCGCGCCGAGCACAGCCGCAGGGCGGCGCCGGTCAGCGCGGCGCGGGTCTGCTGCTTGCGGAGATCGCGCCGGCCGAGCGGGGCGTCCTGGTCGAGCGGAGTCACGGGCAGATCAAACCTCAAACTTGCAGTGGCTGCAAGTTTATTTGCGGCGTGTTCACCCGCCGGGGAAACCGGGCACCGCGGTTGCCAGGGGACCGAACCGCCGCTAAGGTCGGGCGCTGTGACTGCCGGGTCGGCCCAGTGCCGTGATCAGATGAGGCATCCGGCTGAGCCGTGATCGCCCGGCGGGCCCGTGGCCCGCCCTCCTTCGTCGTCGCCCGCCAAGCGGAGCCTGCCGAGGAAGGAGGTGATCGCATGTCCCGCTTCGAAGAACTCAACGCCGGTGACGTCCTGGTAGCCCAGGTCGTCAAGGTCGTTCCTTTCGGCGCTTTCGTCGAGATCGCCGATGACGCCCACGGTCTGCTGCACGGCCAGACCGAGCCGCAGGTCGGCGCGAGCGTCACGGTTCGCATCCTCGAGATCGACCGTGAACGCAGGCGCGCCAGCCTGACGCTGGCGTGATCACGGCGGGGAGGCGGCTGGAGCCGTCTCCCCGCTCGCTCACCTGGCGAGCAGCGCGACGAGGTCGCTGCCGGTCACCACCCCGACCGCCATGCCGCGGGTGTCGACCACCGCCACCGCGTCCACGCAGGCCGTACGCATCAGCCGCGCCGCGTCCACCACCGCCGCCTCGGCGGCCACCACCGCGGGCGTGCGGTCCAGCACCGACGAGATCCGCCGGTACGACAACGTGGCCGGCTCGGCGGCCCAGGCCGCGACGACCGCCCGGTCCGCGAGCACGCCCACGCACCGGCCACCCTCGTCGGTGACGACCAGGTGCCGCAGCCCTTCGCGGACCATCACCGCGAGCGCGTCGCCCAGCGTCGTCGACGTCCGCACGCAGTACGGCGGCGCGCTCATCACCTCGCTGATCTGCCGCCACGCCAGCCCCGCCGCCCGCTCCGGCCCGCTCCGCGTCACCCGCCTGTCCATGACCAGCTCCCGACCCGTCCCTCAGCCGCCCGCAGGCTCCTCGACCGGGGTATGCCGCACCACCAGCACCGGGCATGCCGCGTGGTGCAGCAACTGCTGGCTGACCGAACCCAGCAGGAGCCCCTTGAAACCGCCGCGCCCCCGGGCGCCGACCACCACCAGCTGCGCCTGCTCGCTCAGCCGCACCAGCTCCCGGCCGGTACGGCCGGGCACCACTTCCGTACGGACCCGGACATCGGGGCGCTGCTTGCGCATGGCCTCGATCGCCGTGTCGAGCTCCTGCTGCTCGGCCGACCGCGCGGCGAGCGGGTCGTAGAGCGCCGGGATCGAGTACGCCAGCGCGGTGGCGGCGTCGTGCCAGACCCGCACCGCCAGCAGCTCCGTGTCGCGCTGCTTGGCCTCGCCGAACGCCTGCCGGACGGCGGCCGCCGACCCCGGCGAGCCGTCGACCCCGAGCACGACCGGGCCGGCCCGCACCTCGCCCCGCACCACCAGCACCGGGGTGGCGCAGTGGGCCGTCACCTCCACCGCGACCGAGCCGAGCAGCAGTCCGGTGAACCCGCCCAGACCCCGGTCGCCGAGCACCAGCAGCTGCGCGGCGCGCGCGGCGGCCAGCAGCACGCCCGCGGGCCCGCCGGTGACCAGGTCGGCCGTCACCTCGACCCGGCCGTTCGCGGCCTTCGCGGCCGCCGTCGCCTCGGCGAGGACACGTTCGGCGTCGTGGCGCAGCCCGCCCTCCGGCACGGCCTCCGACGCCCCGACGTCGACATGCATGAGCGGCCAGATGAAGGCGTGCACGATGCGCAGGCCGCAGCCGCGCCACGTCGCCTCCCGGACGGCCTCGCGTACCGCCGCCAGCGCCGAAGCCGACCCGTCGACGCCGACCACGACCATCGACTGTTCAGTCATCGCGTCTCCCCCACCCCATTATCGACCCGCCCAAGCCGAAGCAGCTGCTCAGCCGCCCCGAACCCGGGCAGGGATTCCGCCGATGGGCAGCGGCCGGGGCGGGCGCGGCGGACATTGGAGGAGGATCAGCCGGGAGGCGGTGTGGGGCTCGACGAGGAGACGTTCGCGCAGACGGAGTACGCCGACGACGTGGTGGCGGCCAACGCTGCCATGGGTGCGATGGTCCGCGCGATGGGCTGGCCGCCCCAGAGCGTGCGGGCGTTTCGCGAACAGGCCCGCGAGCGGCTGGCCGAGGCTTCGCCGGGCGGCGTCCTGTCCCGATCCCCGCTTGCCCGCGAGATCACGGTCTCGACGCCGGGCGGTCCGATGGCGGCCCGGGTCTTCGACGCGCCCGCGCCGACCGGCCTCTACCTGCACATCCACGGCGGAGGTTGGACGGTGGGCGCGGCCGACGAGCAGGACTCCTACCTGGAGGAGCTGCTGCACGGCACGGGCCAGACCGTGGTCAGCCTCGACTATCCGCGCGCCCCCGAACGGCACTTCCCCGGCCTGCTGGACGACTGCGAGGCGGCTGCCCGGCACCTGCTCGACCACGCGGGGCGGGACTTCGGCGTCGCAGCGGCGACCATCGGCGGCGAGTCGTCGGGGGCCAACCTCTCGCTGGCGGTGGCCCTGCGGCTGCGCGACCGCCCGGCCGCGGTGACCCCGCGCGCCCTCAACCTGTGCTACGGCGTCTACGACCTCACCCTCACCCCAAGCGCCCGGAACTGGGACGACGCGCGCGGCGGCGTGCTCACCACGGCCCGCATGCGCTGGTACGCCGAGCAGTACGTGCCCGATCCCGCCGACCGCCTCGACCCGGCCGCCTCCCCGCTCTACGCAGATCTCACCGGGCTGCCACCGGCCCTGCTCACCGTCGGCACCGAGGACCCGCTGCTCGACGACACCCTGTTCCTGTACGCCCGCCTGCTCGCCGCCCGGTCACCGGTGGAGCTCCAAGTGGTTCCGGGCGCGGGGCACAGCTTCAACATGATGCCGCTGTCGGTCACCGGCCCGGCGAACGCCGCCGCGCACCGCTTCCTCGCGGAGGCGCTCGCCGCCTGACGGGCCCGCTGTCGTGAACCCGTCGGAGGATCTTCTCGCAGGTCGGCCGTTGCGGCAGCGGGAACAGGTCGGACAGCTCTCGCCGTGGACACACCTTGGTGGGATGATCGGCGCGCCGCTCGCACGGCCCTGTCCGCGACATGCCCCTCAGCACCACCGGACCGGCGCTTTGCGACCCTCGCAGCACCGTACGTCCACCTCGGCCGGATCCCGTCTGAACTGGACTTTGGCGGCCGCAGGGGCCCCGGGTCACGGGAGCGCCGGCGTGACGGAATCGGTGAGGGAGGAACGCTGTGACGCAGGCAGAAGCCGGCGCATTCAAGATTCTCAAGGGCCTGGGCATCGCGATCGTGATCGTGGTGTCCCTGGTGCTGATCGCGGTGTACTGGCAGCCCGTGCTGGACACCATCGTGGACATCTGGAACTACCTGATCGACCGCATCCCTTCGGACGGCGGCCAGCGCACCGCGGTGCTGATCTACATGATCGCGGCGGTGGTGATGGGCGTGCTGTTCTCGCAGGCCGGCCACTTCACCGCGTACGGCATCGCGATGGGCCTGGTGCCGCTGCTGTGGGTGCTGTTCTGGGAGGGCTTCCCGCCGCTGGGCCTGAACCCGGTGTGGACGTCCAACATGGGCGTGTCCCACATGAGCCCGAGCCAGGTCGCGCTGTGGGCGGTCGTCGCCGCGGTGCTCACCACGCTGGTCTTCGTGCCGCTGGAGTTCCGCGAGAAGTGGCAGCGCCGCCGGCGCTCCCGCCGGGGCTGAGAAAGCCGGGGCGGGTGGCGCCGGCATCGTCGGCGCCACCCGCCTGGCCCGGTCCGGCCCCCGAGGCTACGCGAGAGCCGGCTCGGTATTGCGGCACCTCACACGTAGGTCACCGTGTCGATGTAGAGGTACACGTCGTCACGGACCACGAGGTGGGGTGCGGTCACGGTCTCCTCCATGACACCGGAGTCGCCGCCGCAGATGACCACGGCCTTGTCCGAGGTGACGTCGGAGATGATCCCTGCCTGCCATTTCCGCTCGCGGTAGATCCAGACCCGGTCTCCGGACTGGTACGAGTCGGTGGCCGCGATCTCGGCGGAAGAGCGCCGGGCGGGGTTGATCCTGGGAGCTGGCATTCGTGCCTCACTGCGGCGAACGTTGCTCGCGGATGGGGGGTGGAGCCGGCCGGAACGGTGGAGTCCGCGCCGTCCGCCCGGTGGGGTGTCGCCACACCATCCGGGCCACAGATGCAAGTGCCACAATGCAAACGTAAGTCGTTGCGCCTCCCATCATGCAGACCATCCTGTGCAGGCGCAAGCGCCGGATGCACGTGCAGATGACTTTTGGCATTCCTTCCCCGTACAGAGCGTCACCTGCCTGGCGTAACGCGGGCGAAATCCTGATGAGATATGGCGGTCACCCCTCTGGCCGGCGTCCCACTTCGCGGGAAAAGATCGACAGATGACCGCCGTACGCCCCGTCCGACCCGGCGACGTGCCGGCACTGCTCGCCCTGATCGCCGACCACGCCGCGTACGAGCGCGCTGCCTCGCCACCGCCTGACCTCGCCGAACGGCTCGCACCGGCGCTGTTCGCCGACCCGCCGCGGCTGCGCTGCCTGGTCGCCGACGACGCCGGCACCCTGGTCGGCTACGCCACCTGGACCCGCGACTTCGCCACCTGGACCGGCCGCCACTACACCCACCTCGACTGCCTCTACCTCGACGACCGGCACCGGGGCCGCGGCCTGGGCAAGCTACTGCTCGACGCCGTGGTCGAGGCGGCCCAGGGCGACGAGATCCAGTGGCAGACCCCGGCCTGGAACACCGACGCCCAGCGCTTCTACGAGCGCCTCGGCGCACGCCCCGCCGAAAAGATCCGGTACACGCTGCCGGCCCGCTGAGCAGCGCCCGCCCACCAGCGCTACCCACCGGCCCGTCCACACCGCGCCCTTCCGCCGCCCGGGCGGGAACACTGGCACGGACAGTTCCGGACGGGTGATGCCGCCTCCGCCGCGGGCCACAGCACCGCCAGCCCGCCACGGCCGCGCCGATGATCGTCCGACTTGCCTGGCAGTCGTGCGTATCTTGAGCACGAATACCCACAGGTGCCAGGCAAGTCCGACGACCTTGGTGAGTTGGCGGACCGGGTCGGGTTGACGGGCGACGGTGAGGGGCTCAGACCGCGTCGGCCTCGCGTACCCCTGGCACAGACGCATCCGGGCGCCCGGGTGCCGTGGGCTGCCCGGGCAGCTCCCCGAACCGGGCCAGGGCCAGCGCGCCACCCACGGCCAGCAGGAAGCCGCCGACCGCGACCGGCACCCAGCCGGGCCGCGCCTCGTCGCCCAGCACCACGACGCCGACGACGGCGGGCAGCACCGTCTCGCCGATCACCATCGCCGCCGTGGCGGTGGTGACCGAACCGCCCGACAGCGCCATCGTCCACAGCACCAGCGCGATGAGGCTGGACGCGGCAACCAGATACGTGGCCGGCTCGCGCACCATCCGCGCCGGGTCCAGCTCCGGCAGCGTGCGCGCGGCCAGCGCCAGCACCCCGAAGCACAGGCCCGCGCACAGCCCGAGGACCATGGTGCGCCGGCGCCCGCGCAGCCGCCCCGCACCCGCGCCCAGCACGGCGAGCCCCACCAGGCACGCGGCCAGCGCGGCGTAGAAGTCGGTGTGTGCCCGGTTCGCGCCCTCGGGTCCGGCCGACACACCCAGCAGGGCCAGTCCGACGCAGACGGCGGCGACCGCGCCTTTCTCGACCCGGCCGAGCCGCTCCTTCATCACCACGGCCGCCGCGATCGCGGTCACCGCCAGGGCGGACGCGATCGCGGCCTGCACCAGGAACAGCGGCAGGTGCCGCAGCGCGACCAGTTCGAACCCGAAACCCAGCAGGTCCAGGCCGACCCCGGCGAGGAACGGCAGGGTCAGCCAGGCGCGCACCAGGGACTTCGGCTCCAGCTCGCTGACCGGCCCCGCCTTGCGCATGCCGACGGCCTGCATGACCGACGACAACCCGAAGCACACGGCCGCTGCCAGCGCCCCGCCCAGGCTCACGATCAGCACCGGATCATCGTTTCACGGAGCCCGCCGCAGGGAGCCGCGTTCCCGGCGCGCCGATCCGGCGCTCAGTCCTGCAGGTGGCTGTTGGCGGAGTTCGTCCACCAGCCGCCGCCGGCACCGGTTCCGGTTCCCGACCTGCCGGGGTTGCCCATGCGTCGGCTGAGCCGGGCGGCGTCCTGCACCGCCCGGCTGGCCGGGTGCATCCGTCGCCTGCGGATCCTCCGGATCACCGCGAGCACCGCCTCACCGCCGAGCACCACCCCCACACAGGCGAGCACGGTCAGCAGGATCGCCACGAAGTCCGGCATGTGCCCACGGTAGGGCAGGGCGTCGAGTCGCGGACCACTGGAACCCTATAGGATCCGGCGATGAAACCGTTTACTATCCCTTCGGCCTCGTAACATCCGCCGCTGAGGAGCATCCACATGACGACCCGACCCACTCCCGGCCAGCTCGCCTGGCAGGACGCCGGCTTCGGCCTGTTCCTGCACTTCGGGCTCAACACGTTCCACGGCAAGGAGTGGAGCGACGGCACCCTCGACCCGGGCACGTTCGACCCGTCCGACCTCGACGCGGGCCGGTGGGTGGACGTCGCACAGCGGGCGGGCGCGAAATACATCGTGCTCACGGCCAAGCACCACGACGGCTTCTGCCTGTGGCCGACCGACACCACGGCGTACTCCGTCGCCTCGTCGCCCTGGCGCGGCGGCCGCGGCGACGTGGTGGGCGAGCTGGCCGAGGCGTGCCGGGCCGCGGGTATGCCGCTCGGCCTTTACCTGTCCCCGTGGGACCGTAACGCGGCCTGCTATGCCGACCCGGCCGCGTACGACGAGTTCTACCGTCGCCAGCTCACCGAGCTGTGCACCCGGTACGGGCCGCTGTTCGAGCTGTGGTTCGACGGCGCGGGCTCCGAGGGCCGGACCTACGACTGGAACGCGATCATGGAGGTGGTCGACACCCACCAGCCGCAGGCCATGGTCTTCAACATGGGCCGGGCGGGCATCCGGTGGGTCGGCAACGAGGACGGCCTGGCCGCCGACCCGTGCCTGTACGCCGTGGACCGGCTCGGCAGGTCGATGTTCACCGCCGAGGCCGACACCCTCCACGGCCTGCACTACCTGCCGCCGGAGTGCGACGTGCCGATCCGGGCGCACTGGTTCTGGCAGCCCGACGACCTGGACACGCTCAAGAGCGCCGAGCACCTGCTCGCGATCTGGTACCGCTCGGTCGGCCTGGGCGCGGGACTGCTGCTCAACGTGCCACCGGACCGGCGCGGGCGGCTCGACGAGCACGACGTGACCCGGCTGCTGGAGGTCACCGCCGAGCTGCGCCGCCGGTTCGCGACACCGCTGCACGCCCGGCTCACCCGTGAACCGGGACGGGTCGTCGCCGAGTTCGACACCGAGGTCGAACTCGACCACGTCGAGCTGCGCGAAGACCTCACGGAC
The DNA here is from genome assembly GCF_040648615.1 of Catellatospora sp. NPDC049111. Taxonomy (NCBI): domain Bacteria; kingdom Bacillati; phylum Actinomycetota; class Actinomycetes; order Micromonosporales; family Micromonosporaceae; genus Catellatospora; species Catellatospora sp. NPDC049111. Next base: position 17,810 of record NZ_JBEZEB010000005.1, read on the forward strand.
GGCCAGCGGGCGGGCACGCACGAGGTCCGCTGCGGCGAGGCGGTGGTCGCGGCCGGACACACCGTGGGCGTACGCCGCTGGCACGCCTTCCCCGCGATCCGCACCCGGCGGCTCACCGTCACCCTGGACGACCCGCACGCCCGCCTGAGCGCCGTCACCGGCTTCCGCACCGGCCACGAGTCCCCGCCCGCACTCCAGCGGCAGCCCGCGCTCGACGTGTCGAAAGTGGACTGAAACCGCCGCCCACCTCCCGCCGCCCCTCGCGCGTCAACCTCCTGGACGCGGCTGGTCACGGAGGGAGCGGACATGAGCGAGGAGCAGGTCGGCACGGCCCCGGCGCGGGCGGCCGCGCGGCGGCCGGAGCTGGACGCGATACGCACGCTGGTGGTCGTCGGGCTGGTCTTCTTCCACTCGTCGCTGGTCTTCGACGAGCGCGACGACTACTACATCAAGAACGCCGACACGACCGAGGTCACCACGGTCCTGTCCGGGCTGGCCGTGGTCTGGGCCATGCCGATCCTGTTCCTCATCGCGGGATTCGGGGCGCGCCACTCGCTGCGTCGGCGTGGTCCGGGCGGTTTCGCCGTCGAACGGCTGCTGCGGCTGGGCGTGCCGCTGCTGTTCGCGCTCGTGGCGCTGCTGCCGGTGCCGCCGTGGCTGCGGTTGAAGGCCGCCGACCCCGGCTACCACGAGTCGTACTGGCAGTACCTGCCACGCTTCTTCGAGGTGCGGTTCGACGCGAGCGAGTTCCCGTTCGTGGTGCAGGGCGAGCAGTTCGAGACCGGGCACCTGTGGTTCGTGGTGATGCTGCTGGCCTGGGCGCTGCTGCTGGCGGCCGCGGCCCGGCTGCTGCCCCGCCGGCTGCTGCTGTGCGACCGGCTGGGCGCGGTCACCGGGCGGCGCGGGCTCGTCCTGCTGCTGCCTGCACTGCCGCTGGCGCTGATCACCGCGCTGGACGGCATGGAGGAGGGCTACGCGGGTTGGAGCCGCTGGGCCTACCTGCTGTTCTTCCTGTACGGCGTCGTGCTCGCCGACGACGACCGGTTCCGCGAGGCGATGCGCCGTGACGCGGTGCTCGGGGCCGTCGCCGGGGCGGTGCTGATGGCCGCCGGCATGCCGCTGTTCTTCGTGGTCGCCGAGGGCGGCGGCGACCCGCTGACCGACCTCACCGGCAGGGCCGTGCTGATGCGGACGCTCTACGGCATGACCGGCTGGTGTTTCGTGGTCGCCATCCTCGGCCTGCTCGACCGGCGCGCTCGGCGGCGGCCGAACACGGCGCCGGGACTCGGCCGCCGTGTCTACCTCTACCTGGCGCTCGGCGCGCTGCCGATCTACGTGCTGCACCAGCCGATCGTGGTGGCGGTCGCGTACCACGTCGTGTCGTGGCACGCCCCGATCGCCGTCAAATACCTGACCCTGGTGACGATCGCGCTGGCGCTGACCGTCGCCGCCTACGAGCTGCTGGTCCGGCGCACCCGGCCGACCCGCTTCCTGTTCGGCGTACGAGAACCGGCCGTCGAACATCCAACCACGACTGAGCCGCCTGGCGAGTGAGGGGTACGGTGCAGGTCATGTCACCGACGATCAAGGTCGAGGAGCTGCGCAAGGCCTACGGCGAGCTGCGCGCCGTCGACGGCGTCTCCTTCGAAGTGCAGGCCGGGGAGTTCTTCGGCATCCTCGGGCCCAACGGCGCGGGAAAGACCACCACCCTGGAGATGATGGAGGGGTTGCGCCAGCCCGACTCGGGCAGCGTCGCCCTGTTCGGCGAGAGCCCATGGCCGCGCAACCCGCGGTTGCTTCCCCGCATCGGCGTGCAGCTGCAGGCCAGCGCGTTCTTCGAGCGGCTGACCGCCCGCGAGCAGATCCGCACCTTCGCCTCGCTGTACGGCGTGACAGCACGCAAGGCCGACGAGTGGCTCGGCGTGGTCGGCCTGGAGGACATGGCCGACAAGCGCAACGAGGACCTGTCCGGCGGCCAGCAGCAGCGGCTGTCCATCGCCTGCGCCCTGGCGCACGGGCCGGACCTGGTGTTCCTCGACGAGCCGACGTCCGGCCTGGATCCGCAGGCCCGCCGCAACCTGTGGGACGTGCTGCGCGACATCAGCGCGCAGGGCCGCACCGTGGTGCTGACGACGCACTACCTCGACGAGGCAGAGTCGCTGTGCGACCGGGTCGCCATCATGGACCACGGCCGCATCCTGGAGTCCGGGCCGCCCGCGACGCTGGTCCGCGACCTCGACGCGCCGACCCGGATCGCGATCGAGAGCGGCGTGATCACCGCCGACGCGGCCCGGGGGCTCGCCGACGGGCTCGACGTGACCGACGACGGGGTGTCGCTGACCATCGCGACGCGTACCCCCGCGCCCGTGCTGTCGGCCCTGGCCGAACGCGACGCGCTGCGCGGCCTGTCGGTGCGCGGCGCGACCCTCGAAGACGTCTTCCTGCACCTCACCGGACGGGAGTACCGGGCATGACCGGCTTCGTCAGCCTCTCCACGGCGATGGCCCGCGGCTTCTTCCGCGACCGCACCGCCATGTTCTTCACCATCCTGTTCCCGCTGATGTTCCTGGTGCTGTTCGGCGGCCTGTTCAAGGACGCGGGCGCGTCGAAGACCGACATCCTGCAGATCGGCTCGGTGCCGGTCGTCGACCAGCTGCCCGCCGAGGCCGCCGCGGGGCTCGACCAGGTGCTCGCGGTGACCCGCACCGCCGACCGCGCCGCCGCGCTGGAGGAGGTGCGCAAGGGCGACAAGGCCGCCGCGATCGAGCAGGTCGGCGGGGAGCTGATCGTGCACTACTCGGCCGCGGACGCGGTCAAGGCCGCCACCGTGCAGGGCATCCTGGAGTCGCTGGTCCAGCAGGCGAACCTCGCCGCCGCGGGTGTCACCACCCCGGCGACCACCCTGCGCGCCCAGCCGGTCGAGGACCAGTCCCTCAAGGCGATCCAGTACATGACCCCCGGCCTGCTGGGCTGGGCGATCGCGACCGGCGCGACGTTCGGCGCGGCGCTCACGCTGGTCACCTGGCGGCAGAAGAAGATCCTGCGCCGCCTGCGGCTGTCCCCCGTGCCGGTCGCCTCGATCATCGGCGCGCGGGTGTCGGTCAGCATCGCCATCGCCCTGGTCCAGTCGGCCATCTTCATCGGCGTCGCCCTGCTGCCCTACTTCGGCCTGCAGCTGTCCGACCAGTGGTGGGCCTTCATCCCCATCATGATCGCCGGCACGCTGGCCTTCCTGTCCATCGGCCTGGTCGCCGGCGCGGCCTCGAAGACCCCCGAGGCGGCCAGCGCCATCGCCAACCTCATCACCCTGCCGATGGCGTTCCTGTCCGGCGCGTTCTTCCCCCTCGACGGGGCGCCGGCGTGGCTCCGGCAGATCTCCGAGTTCCTCCCGCTCAAACACCTCGTCACCTCGATGCAGGACGTCATGGTCCGCGGCGAGAGCATCGCCGTCACCCTGCCCGACATCGGCATCCTGCTCGCCTTCACCCTCGTCCTGTCCGCCGTCGCCGCCGCCCTCTTCCGCTGGGACGACGCCTGACCGGAGGAAGACGCCTTCGTACCGCCAAACCTTGAAGAAGGTGCGGTTCTTATCTCCCACACGCTTCGCTCCTGCACGGATGAACGGGCCCGCGCCCACTGGCGCCGGGCCCGTTCTCGCTTACGGTCCGTACACGCAGCGAACAGCGCAGTGATTTCGGGCGGAGGCCCACTGCCGTTCAGGAAACGTCCCCTCGTGCTTCACCCGGCGACGCCACGGTTAGCAGCCCTGTCCGCGCAGGGCCGAGCACGTGATGCAACCCCCGCCGGGATGATCCGATATACGGGTCACGAGGACACCGCGCGTTGCGCGCTCTGCGCGCTGTCGTCACATTCATAGTCCTTGGAGGTACTGGTGAGCGCGGTTCTCATCGTGGGAGGCTCTGTCGCGGTGTTGTTGTCAGCGATTCTCGTGATCATCGCCACACGACACATTCCTGACTCGGACGGTCTCGCTGTCGATCGACTCGACCACCAGCCGCACTCAAACGTTGCATGGTGTGTGATGTGCGGCGGCTGACGCGCCTGCCACTTGGCTCAGATCTCGAGCAACCGTGTGCGCCCACCGAGCTCGAAGAATAACGTCAGCCAACCGCCGCTGGCCCCAGCCGTTGAAGGCGCGCTACGCCAAATCCTCATGTGGCGACCGCGTGATAGATAAATCCCAGGCCTCTTAGCCCTGATTTTCCTATTTTAGCTTTCATTTCCCGAAATCCGAACTACGTAACCGCCCATCCCAAATCAGCGGTGCCCCGCAAACCACTTTCAAGTGCAACAATCTGGCAGTGCCCCCATTACTTGCTCGTCGGATCTGGACCGTCCCAGCGATTCGTTTGCTGGTTGCAAGCGCAGCCCTCGCTGCCCTGATCTTGACAGTAATGGCATTCATCAGCCGCAACTCCTCTCCTAAGTTCGAGGACTGGGTAGGTTGGGCGAACGTCGTGGGGGCAGTTTCATCACTCGTTACCCTGATACTTGCACTTAATGACAAATTGCCATTCCTCCGCGTCGGCGGGGGAATGAGTATTCACGAGATCGCCGACAATCTGGCGCTCAAACTCATTCGCGAACAGCAACGTCGGCTCAGCGAACTGATCGGCACCAATGTTCCGGAGTCGAATCCGGCATTGGTCAGATTCAAGCCCGCCAAGGGGCGAAAAACGCAACTAGCAGAAAAGGGCGAATCGCACGAATTATATGACGTTCGCAACATCACACAATTTTATCTTGAAGAAACTAATGGCAGATTAGCCATTGTCGGCGGGGCAGGCTCGGGAAAGACCGTCTGCGCCATGCTCCTAATTGTTGGCCTACTAAAGAGTCGCACGATCCGGAGCAGCGACCCGAACGATGCAGCTAGTGCACCGGTACCCATTTTCGCAAGCCTAACTGGCTGGGATGCCGAAGAGCCTTTCGAAGCATGGTTGTCAGAAATTCTGGTCCATCGCCATGGGTTATCCCGCGATCAAGCGGACTCACTTGTTGCCGCCGGAGCAATACTACCCGTGCTCGACGATCTTGATTCAATAGAACCACAGAATGGCGATGGCAGCCGGGGACGCAAAGCAGTGAGGTTGATTAACAAGTATCTTGGCAGCGCTCTGGATGGAAAAATTGTTGTTATGTGCCGGTCCGGTGGACGCCACGAGCGTCTGGTCGCGGAGATTCGTCATGCCCATCAGGTCGTCCTTCAACCTCTGGCCGCAATGACAGTCAGGACATACATCGAGGATCAGTGCCCCGATCCATTAAGCCAGGACGACTGGAAGCCGGTACTTCAGAAGCTCCGCGGGAAAGCAGGCAACCAAGTGCTTGAAGCACTTGGAACACCATGGCGTCTCACAGCAGCAATGACTTACTACCGCAATGGCGGTGACCCAAGCCAGTTGCTGCCTAGTGCCCAAGAACGGGGAAGTGGGGCAGCAGCCTACGTGTCTCGCGTTAAAGAAACACTATTCATTTCTTTCGTGAATGCACGTGTACAGCTGTATTCAAATCGGAAGTATACCGCAACATTCGTCTCAACACAGCTCGGCGTACTCGCCAAGCACCTTGACTTCATGTCACGCAACAGCGCATCGGGAACAGATATCGTCTTACACGAATGGTGGGAAGGCGCTGAACGAAAACTCATTCGGCGACAGCATATCTGGCTTACCTACGCATTCGCCGCAGTCGCGCTAACGTCCGCAGTTCGATTTGATGCCGCCCACGTCGGATTAAGTGGTTGGCGTGACTATACTGCAGTCCTCGCAACCATCTTCATGTTCAGGTTCGCCATTGTCGCCGCGGTTCAGCGAGATCAGCCCCCCGTGATTGCACGCCTCTCCTCCCTCAGGCATTCCCGAAAAGCCCGCACGATCTTGTTCACAGGAATCGCCGGGGCTATATTCATAGGTGTCTCCGGTGCCATCGCATACGGCTTTGTCTACGCGACAGCCCTATCGCTAGCAGTGCTGGCAGCCGCATTCCTGGTAGCGGTACGCGTTCCATCAGATGCGCTAGTCGCGGGCCCCCTAGAACCAATTCGCCGCGACTTCTGGTACAACGTATTATCTGGATTGGCAATCGGCACGATGCTAGGACTAGCGTACGCAAAGACCTACAATCCGGTGTGGGGAATCTTTATCGGGGCAGCAAACGGCATAGGCTGGTTGCTAGCTTCATCTTCTTGTAGATACGCATTCGCTCTCGCATTCACGGTCCGGTACAGGCTCGGCGCGTTCCTTAACTGGGCGCACACCGCTGGCATCATGCGCGTTTCAGGGGTCAGCTACCAATTTCGGCATGCTGAGTTGCAGGAATTCCATACTCCGCCAGTGCCCGTGACTCCGAAGCAAACACCTGGGTCGAGGCGAGCACGTCTAGTGTCACTGTTTGCTAGTCGCTCGTTTCGTCAGGAGCGATCGCACGCAGATGTTTGAGCCGCAGCGCTCGGGTGAGCAGAGTGCCGCTATTGGCGGCCAGCGGCTCAGTTCGCGCCGTTGAGGTAGGCGAGGACCGCCAGGACCCGCCGGTTGTCGTCATCGGACGGGGCCAGGTCCAGTTTGCCGAAGATGCTGGCCGTATGCTTGCCGACCGCGCTCTCCGACAGGAACAGCCGCTGCCCGATCGCCGCGTTGGAGCGCCCCTCGGCCATCAGCTCCAGCACCTCCCGCTCGCGCGGGGTCAGCCGGGCCAGCGGCACGTTGCGCGCGGGCTGCTGGAGCAGCTTCGCGATGACCTCCGGGTCCATCGCGGTGCCGCCCCCGGCGACCCGGCGCACCGCGTCGAGGAACTGGTCGGCGTTGAACACCCGGTCCTTGAGCAGGTATCCGATCCCGCCCGTCCCGTCGGCGAGCAGTTCGCGCGCGTACAGCTGCTCGACGTGCTGCGACAGCACCAGCACCGGCAGGCCCGGCACCTGCCGCCGCGCCGTCAGCGCCGCCTGCAGTCCTTCGTCGGTGTTCGTGGGCGGCAGTCGCACGTCGACCACGGCCACCTCGGGCCGGTGCGTGAGCAGGGCGTCGAGCAGGTCCGGGCCGGTCTCCACGGCGGCGACGACGGTGCAGTCGTGCGCCTCCAGCAGGCGGACCAGCCCTTCCCTCAGGAGGTAGAGGTCCTCGGCGAGGACAACGCGCACGGTATCTCCAGGGTCAGCACAGTGGGGCCGCCCTGCGGGCTGTGCAGGGCGAGGGTACCGTCGAATGTAGCGAGTCGCCGCCGCAGCCCGTGCAGCCCGCCGCCGTGCGCGGGTTCGGCCCCGCCGCGGCCGTCGTCGGTGACGGTGACCCGCAGCAGGCCGCCGGTGTGCCGGATGTCCACGCCGACCCGGCCGGCCTGCGCGTGCCGGGCGGCGTTGGTCAGCGCCTCGGCGACCGCGAAGTACGCGGCCGTGGCGACCGGCGCGGGCGGCTGCCCGGCCAGGTCAGCGCGCACCTCCACGGGCAGCGCGGAGTCCAGCGCGAGGGCGCGTACGGCGTCGGCGAGGCCGCGCTCGGCGAGCACCGGCGGGTGGATGCCGCGGACCAGGTCGCGCAGCTCGGCCAGGGCCGCGGCGGAGGTCTCCCGGGCCTGGGCCAGCAGCGCGCGGGCGGCGGCCGGGTCGCGGTCCATCAGCTGCTCGACCGTGCCCAGGCTCAGCCCGACGGCGACGAGCCGGGCCTGCGCGCCGTCGTGCAGGTCGCGTTCGATCCGGCGCAGCTCGGCGCTCTGCGCATCCACGGCCTCGGCGCGGGTCTGGGCGAGGTGCTCGACGCGCTGGGTGAGCCGGGCGGAGCGGCTCGGCGCGAGCAGCAGCCGCGCCCAGCCGGTGATCAGGCGCAGCACCGGGCGGGCCAGCAGCACGCCGAGCAGCCCGAGAGCCAGCCCGATCGGGATGGACGTCCAGCCCGGCAGCACGTCGGCGGCGGGCACGCCCAGGGTGAACAGCTGCCAGACGTACCAGGGGCTGATCCACAGGCCGGTGATGAGGCCGAGCGGCACGCCCCACAGCGGCCAGAACAGCGCCTGCCAGAACAGCCCGAAGTAACCCGCGCCGATCAGCACGCCGGGGATCACGGCAACCAGCGCCACCAGCGGCGCGGTCGCCATCCAGGCCAGGTCGCGCCAGGTGGCCGGGTCGCCGAGGATCCACGGGAAGAAGCCGGCGCGGCGGGCGCCGTCGCGGGTGGCGTAGAGGGTGCGGCCGACGCGGTAGCGGCCGTCGGGTCCGGGCTCGGGCACGGGCTCACGCTGCCGGTACGGGTCCGGCATGGGGTCGCCGCCGCCCCACTGCACGCACAGCCGCCGGTAGTGGTTGAGCATCGGCCGGATCGCGTACGCCAGCCAGGCGATGCCGAACCCGCCGCTGAGCATGGTCAGCAGCAGCGTCAGCGCGAACACCGCGAACCCGGTCAGCGACAACCCGAGCAGCAGCGCCGCCTTCCACGTGTCGTGGCCCCCGCGGCGCAGCCAGTCCCCGATCCCGGACGACTTCCACCAGGTCAGGCCCGGGTCGCCGAGCCACTGCCGGGCCCAGCGGCCGTGCGCGCGCAGCAGGGTCGGCCCGGCGAGCACCCCGGCGGCGATCGCCGTAAAACCCGCCGCGAGCACGGCCCAGCCGGGCATCGTCAGGCCGAGCCGAGCCACCAGGTCGGCGAGCACGGTGTCGGCCAGCACCCGGCGGCCGGGACCGGTCATCCCGGCGACGAGCAGCACTCCGGCAACGAGCAGGCCCGGCGCGAGCAGCGCGACCAGGGCACCGGCGGGTGCGAGCAGCACCAGCCACGTCCAGTCCCGGGCCGTCGCCGGGTCGTCGCTCAGCCACTGCATGCGCAGGAAGAAGGCCGGGTAGTGGCGGGTCTTGAACAGCTGGCCGTCGTGCTCGTACCAGCCGTCGGGGCGGCGCGGCGGCGTCGGCACCGGGCCCGCGCGGTACGGCGGGTCGATCACCACCCCGCTCCAGGAGCCGGCCAGCCGGCGCGACAGCGCGGTCAGCCGGCGGACCAGCTGCAGCACGGCCGGGTAGGTGACGACCGCGCCGATCGCCGTCATCAGCGGCAGCGAGGCGACGAATCCGAAGACCGCGAGCAGCGCGAGGGCGACGCAGCGCAGCGGGGCGAGGGCGTACGACCGGAACATGCGACACATCGTCGCCGATCGGCGCGGGTCATGGCACTGCGCGTGGGCCCCCGGCCGGGGTGGGGTTTCCTACACCCCCGCTCGGCGCGCAACCGCATACCGGCGCTCGCATCGCGTCTCTACCGTCTATCGGCATGACAGTCATCGAAGTCAACGGGCTCACCAAGCGGTACGGCGACCGCACGGTCGTCGACGGCGTCTCCTTCACCGTCGCCGAAGGCGAGATCTTCGGCATCCTCGGCGAGAACGGCGCCGGCAAGACCACCACCGTCGAATGCATCTCCGGGCTGCGTACCCCCGACGCGGGCAGCATCGGCGTGTTCGGTCTCGACACCCGGACCGACCGGGAGGAGCTGCGCCGGATCATCGGGGTGCAGCTGCAGGAGAGCCAGCTGCAGGACCGGCTGCGCGTCGGCGAGGCCATGCAGCTGTATGCCTCCTTCTACCGCGACCCCGCCGACTGGCGCGAGCTGCTGGCCGCGGTCGGGCTGACCGAGCAGGTCCGGGTGCCGTACGCGAAGCTGTCCGGCGGCCAGAAGCAGCGCCTGTCGATCGCGCTCGCACTGATCGGCAACCCGCGCCTGGCGATCCTGGACGAACTCACCACCGGACTGGACCCGCGCGCCCGGCGCGAGACGTGGAAGCTGATCCGCCAGATCCGCGACCGCGGCGTGACCGTGCTGCTGGTCACGCACTTCATGGACGAGGCCGAGCGGCTCTGCGACCGGCTCGCCGTGCTCGACGGCGGAAAGATCGTCGCGCTGGACACCCCTGCCGCGCTGATCGCGGGTGTCGGCGACGTCGACGGCTACCGCGCCAACCTCGAGGACGCGTTCCTCGCCCTGACCGGCACCGACCGCGACAACTGAACAGGAGCAACCACCATGTCCGCCCTGACCCGACTGACCGGCGCCGAGGCCCGGCTGTTCCTGCGCGAGCCGGTGAGCGCGTTCTTCGCGCTGGCCTTCCCGGCCGTGCTCGTGATCGTGCTCGGCAACGCCATCCCCGCGTTCAGCGAGCCGTCGCCCGACTTCGGCGGCGAGCGCCCCATCAACCTGTACCTGCCCATCGTGCTGGCCCTGGCCATCGGCACGGTGACGATGACCTCCCTGCTCAGCGTGCTCGCCCAATACCGCGAGCGGGGCGTGCTCAAGCGGCTGGCCACCACGCCGGTGAAGCCGTCGGCGCTGATCGGCGCGCAGCTCGGCGTGAACGTCGCGGCCCTGGTCGCGGGCTCGGCGCTGATGATGCTGACCGCCGCCGTGGCGTTCGGCAGCCGCGGGCCGGAGAACTGGCCGGCCCTGCTGGTCGCCTACCTGCTCGGCGCCGGGGCGATGACCGGCGTGGCGCTGTTCATCGCCGCGGTGACGCCCAACGCCCGCGCCTCGGCCGGCATCGGCACCCTCGTGTACTTCCCGATGCTGTTCTTCGCCGGGGTGTGGACCCCGGGCGACATGATGCCCGACGGCGCGCAGCGGGTCGCCGACTTCACCCCGCTGGGCGCGGCGTCGCAGGCGATGCAGGCCGCCTGGAACGGCGCCTGGCCGCAGCCCCTGCACCTCGCGGTGGCCGCCGGGTACACCCTGGTCACGGGGGCGCTCGCGGTCCGGCTGTTCCGCTGGCAGTGACCGGCCGCAGGCTCGGCCGAAGCCGCATCCCTCGGGGTGCGGCTTCGGCCTGTTCAGCCCGCGGTCGCCGCGTCGAGCAGGGCCAGCACCTTGCGGTCGAGTTCCTCGGCGACGGCCAGGGCCCGCTGGTCGCCGTACGGCCGCAGCGCGCTCGCGACGGTGTCGTAGGCGACTCGGACCCCGTCGGGCGCCTGGTGGACCAGGATCGTGACAGGGGCGTACGAGCCGGCATCGGGCACGTGACGGGCCATCTGGCTCATCGTCAGCGGGTTGCCCGCGATGATCCTTACCAGGCGGAAATCCGTGATGTCCGGGTTGACGGCCAGCGCCGCACCCTCGTCGAGTTCCAGGAACCGCATCAGGTCACTGGGCCCGACCGCGTCCTCGACGACCCGGCGGTACTCGCCGAAGTCCTTCGCCGCGGCCAGATCGGCGAGGAACGCGCCCAGATCCGGCCGCCCGATACCCAGGTAGATGCCCGTGACGACGTCGTCGAAGGTCCGCTGCGAGGTCAAGGTGACCCGCTCCAGCGGGACGTTCGTCGTTGTCCTTGCGCTCATCTGCCGCTCCCGGTGCTCGGCCGCCCTCGACCCAGTTTTCCCGTTCCGGAAGCCTGGCGAGACCGAATCCGCCGAGCCGTGCGGGGATGGCCCCGGTCCGCCGCTTTTCGACGACCGCGCCCCGGCGGCCGAGGCTGCAGCCGGAAGGCGGGACCCGCACGGGTCCCGCCTTCGCGGAAGACGGTCAGACCGTGCCGGGGGGCACCGTGTCGCGGGTCTCCTCGATGACGCGCCGCTCCGTGGGCGCGGTGGTCACCACGGACCGGCGGCGGCTGCTCCAGATGGTGAGGGTCAGCACCATCCCGAGCGCGCCGACGACCATCAGGATCCAGCCGACCACGTCCAGGTCCAGCCCACTGATGCTCACGTCCAGGGCGAATGTGAGGATCGCGCCCAGCGCGATCAGGAAAAGGCTCGCGCCGATACCCATGTCAGCCTCCTTCTGGCGACCATCGCCTCGCCAGCGGCTATACCCGGTCGCGCGCCCCGCCAACCTCGGGATCACGGTGGTGGTTCAGCACCGCGTGCGGGTCGGCGTGCGTCCCGGCCGGATCGGCGTGCACCATGGCGGCCGTCAGCTTCGGCACCGCGTGCAGCAGCCGGTGCTCGGCGTCGACCGCGATCGCGTGCGCTCGGCTCACCGTCAGCTGGGCGTCGACGGCCACCGCGCACTCGGCCCGCAGCCGGTGCCCGATCCAGCGCAGCCGCACCTCGCCCACGTCGACCACGCCCGGAGTGCCGCGCAGCGTCTGCTCGACGGCGTCGACGAGTCTCGGGTCCACCGCGTCCATCAGCCGCCGGTACACCTCGCGTGCGGCGTCCTTGAGCACCAGCAGGATCGCCACCGTGATGAGCAGGCCCACCACCGGGTCCGCCCACCACCACCCCAGCGCCGCGCCGCCCGCGCCGAGCAGCACGGCGAGTGAGGTGAAGCCGTCGGTACGCGCATGAAGCCCGTCCGCGACCAGCGCCGCCGAGCCGATGCGCCGCCCGACGACGATGCGGTATCGCGCCACCAGCTCGTTGCCCGCGAACCCGATCAGCGCCGCCGCGGCGACGTAGGGCAGGTGGCGCACCTCCTGCGGGTCGAGCAGCCGGCGGAACGCCTCGTATCCGGCCAGCGCCGCCGACGCCGCGATGGTCAGCACGATGAAGATGCCGGCGAGGTCCTCGGCCCGGCCGAAGCCGTACGTGTACGAGCGGGTCGGGCGGCGGCGGCCCAGCACGAACGCCACGCCCAGCGGCACCGCGGTCAGCGCGTCGGCCACGTTGTGCAGGGTGTCGCCGAGCAGGGCGACCGAGTGGGAGAAGTACACGACGACGGCCTGCAGCACCGCGGTGACGCCGAGCACCACCAGCGAGATCCACAGGGCGCGCAGACCCTCGCGGGAGGACTCCATCGCGGAGTCCAGCTTGTCCGCCGCGTCGTGCGAGTGCGGGCTGAACAGGTGGCCGAGCTGGTGCTTCAGCCGGGAGAGCACCCCCGGGCTCGCGTGATCGTGGCCGTCGTGATCGTGATCGTGATCGTGGTCGTGCGTGTGGGCGTCGTGCTCGCCGGGACCGTGTTCCGCGTGGCCGTGGCCGCTGGAGCCGTGGCGGTGATCGTCACTCATGGCGTGCCTCCCGCGCCCACTAAAGCAGAACTCGATCGCACGCGCCGCTCAGCACGCCGAGGCGCGTGCCCGCCGATCCTTGCCCTTGCCTCGGAACGCGCGGACTCGGGAGCCAAAACGAAAAGTGCCTCGGGTCGGGCCGACCGACTCGAGGCACTTTGTCAGGGATCCGCGTTCGGGACACCACCAGGCTGACTCCGGACGCTACGACCTCAGCAGGTGATCACCTTGTTCGCGCTCACCATCTGGTGACCGACGTTGCTGGACAGGATGGTCCGGTAAGTCCAGGTGCCCGAGGCGCACGGTCCGGAGACCTGCATCCAGTTGTTTCCGGTGTGGAAGTTGATCCCCTCCTGCTGCCACCAGGCCGACGTACGGTGACGCTGCAGGGTCAGGGTCCACACGGTCGAGTCTCCACAGTCCCACTTCTCGCCCCAGCCCTTGAGCGTGCCGTTGGGCTCCTTGTTCGGCGGGTAGGCGGCGTACCAGCAGGCCAGCGTGCCGAACGAACCAGTCGCCGCCACCTCCGTGCTCGCTGTCGCCGAAGCCGCTCCGCCGGTGACAACGACACCGCTGGTCACCAGAGCGAGCAGCAGCATCGCCGCGGTCCGCCGGACCCTGGCCGCCGAGCGGCCCTTCCGCAGGTCGAGCATCTCCGTTCTCCTTCTCTGTCGCCTTTTCGCGGAACCTCCGCGGCAACAGCACACCTGCGCGACGGCGGATGGAGGAAGAGCCGTGGACCAGTCCGGACGCATCCGGACATGAGAGCCATTCTCCGCACGGATGCCGGACAGACAGCTGATGCGACGGTATGCAGGAAGATCGTGCCCATGGGCGCGGTGGGGAGGTGACGACCCGCGACAGAGCGTCGACAGAAGATCGACGTACCCGATGTCGGTATGCGAACATGTCGGACCGCCCACTGGCGGGAGGTCGGCCGCAGAAAGCGAGACGCCGTGAGCCGGTACGCCTGGTGGTTCAGGATCGCGACAGGTCTGGTCGCCGGCGCTGCCGCTGGACTCGCCGTCTACTACGCCAGCCAGCTGCAGGGACGCGACCTCTACCTGCTCGCCGGAGCGGTCGCCGCCGCCGTCGTCCACGCCTACAACAGCGCCGGCGTACGGCTTACCTCCACATGCCCGGCCGCGTTCTGTCGCGCCAGCACCCGCTGCGCGTACGAATCGTCTGAGGCGCCGGCGGCCCTCACTTCGCGCAGCTTACGGCGCGGGGGTCGATGGATGCAGTGTCGTGCGTCGTCAGTTCCATGCCGGCCTGGCTCACCACTTGCTCCTCGCGGGCGGATAGGCGTCCGATCGGCAACGTAGGCAACATCGCTAGACGTACGTCGATATCCTGGCTTCAGGACAGGCACCTCGATGCTCGCTGCCACCACCTGATTACCCGATATCGGCGGGATCGGTGGTCCCTACCTCAGCTCCGCGAACGCGCAAGGTCGCTCTCGCGTTCCGGAGCCGTCGCCGGCCTCGTCAGCGGCGACGCAGAGCGACCAGCGCGTCTCTCGTGAGAACGGTGTCCGGGTGGCGGAGCCCCAGCACGGTGCGGCGTGCGGCCAGCACCTGCTCCAGGTGCGTCCGCGCTTCCTCCACGTGGTCCTGGTCGACCATTATCAGCGCGATGCGGTGTCGCATGACGAGGGTGGCTGGATGGTGCTCGCCAAGGGTGTCGTGCCGCCGCCGCCACACGTCCCGGGCGAGCGCATATGCCTCGTCAAGGGCATGCTGGTCGTGGCGAACGTCGGCTAAACCCTGCTCGGCGGTGAGGGTTCGCGGATGGAGGTCGCCGAGGATACGGCGCGAGTCGGCTACCAGCGACTTCAACTCGTCGGCAGCCTGCTCCAGGTGGCCGCGGTCGTGCGCCAGCCGCGCCAGGTGGAAGCGGGTGACCAGGGTCGCCGGATGCTCCGAGCCCAGGACCGCGATACGGCCGTCGTGCACGGCACGTAGCTCCTGCTCGGCCTGGTCGAAGCTGCCGAGTGCCCGGAGCGCGTCACCGACGTTGTTGCGGCTGGTGAGGGTGTCGGTGTGGGTGTCGCCCAACATCGTGCGTCGCGCGTCGTATGTCTTGCGGAACAACCGCCATGCCGGGTCGACATCGCCGGCGTCTCGCAGGGCACGGGCCAGGTAGTGCTGGGTGGTCAGCGTGTCGGGATGCGTGGGCCCGAGCGTGGTCGTCCGGGCGTGGAGGACGGACCGAAACCCTCGCACCGCGGCTTCGAAGCGGCCCAGGTCGTACCACACGCGGCACAGCTGGTGCTGCACCTCCAGCACGTCGGCATCGTGCGCCGCCAGCGCGGCCCGGCCTAGGCGAAGCGTTCTGGCGTAGGTCGTCTCGGCCCGGCTGAGCTGACCGATTCCCTTGAAGTACTGCGCGAGGCGCATTGCCACCCGGATGGCCGGAGCAGGGATCGCGGAGGGCCGCAGGCCGGCTTGCTCGGCCAGGTCCAGCGGACTTTGCGCGTGGTCGGCGAGCGCGCGCCAGCCCGCCCAGCAGGCTGGGTCCTTGGGATCCAGGTCGGCGGTGGCATGCACGAGGACTTCTGTGACGAGATCGAGATAGGACGCCAGCTCTCCAGACCGTCCGACCGACGGGCGGTAGATCCCACGTACCAGTGGATGCAGGGTCAACGGCGAGCCGAGGGGTGTGAGCGGCAGGTCGACCACGGCGAGGTCGGCCAGGGCACGCAGAGCCTGCCAGACCGCACGTGGGGTGCTGCCGGCGAACAGTGGTGACGCGGCCAGGACGGTCGGTGGCAGCAGCAGGTCGTAGGGCAGCGGCGCTGCAGCGAAGCAGGACATCAGCCGCAGCAGCGGCCGCGCCAGCCCGACGCCTCGCCCGCTGAGCAGATCCAGGGACAGCTCCCAGGTGCGGCCAACGGTGTCGCGCGATGCCCGGCCTGATCCTGACAGCACGGGAAGCTGACCCCGGTCGAGCGCGGCGCTGTAGTCGGCGAAGGTGCGCACCGCGCCGGGTTCGGCGAACCCGTCCGGTACGGCGCGAGTGTCCGCCAGGTAGCGGCCGGCCTGGCAGAGCGCCAACGGCAGACCGCCCAAGCGATCCGCCAACTCCTTGGCTTCCCGCACCGATCCGGCGTCGGCAGCGAGCTCGCGCAGCACCTCTGAGCCGGCAGCGGGGTCGAGGATCGGTACCGGCAGCAGCGCGAGCCACGGCACCGGCGGCGCACCCCAGGTACCGGCGCTGCCGTCCTGGGTGGTGACCAGCAGCATGCCGGTTGCGGGCACGGGGCGGATCCAGCCGGTCCCGTCGGTCGCCGCGGCACCAGGCAGTGCCAGCACATTGTCTATATCGTCGGCGTTGTCCATAATGAGCAGCCATGGTTGGGTCTGCCCGAGGAGCAGGCGCCACACGAGATCGGCGGAGCTGCCCAGGCGGATCTGATCCTGGCCGGCGCCGAGTTCGATCGCGAGGGCCTGCATGCCGGCGGCCAGCGTGGTCCGGTCGATGGCCGAGATCCACCAGGTTCGTACTCCCCGGTCGATGGCTCGGCGGGCGACAGCGATCGCGAGCATGCTCTTGCCGCCGCCGCCTAGACCGTGCAGAACATAGCCGCCCACCGTGCTGTGCTCGCGCCCGCCCGGATGCGCCACCCGAGCGACAGCCGCGTCCAGCGTGGTGAGCAGTTCGTCGCGGCCGCGGAGTCTGGGCTCGCGGTCGAGCCGTTCCACCGGCGGACGAGTCGAAATCAGGTATGCGCGATCGGGTATGGACTCGGGCTCGTGCGGTGTCGTGAATGGGGCGAGGTACGTCGGCACGTCCACCGCGGACGTCGGTGCCGCCTGATCACCGGACCCGCGGCGGGCACGGCGCAACGCCTGCAGCCAGAGGTCGATATCCCGAGGGCTGCCGATCCCGAGTGCCCGCAGCAGTGCTTGAAGCTGGGCGCTGAGCGCAGGAGCCGGCAGGTGTGCGCCGCTGAAGTATCCGCCGATAGTGGTGTGTGGGACGCCGAGGTCCCTGGCGAGTTCGCGGATGGTCAGGTTCGACGTCTCGCGCAACAGGTTGATCTCCCGGGCGAAATCGCGTCGGGTGACGATCCGGCTCGGGTCGGCGTGCCGTGCAGCTGGGTCGTCGGCGATCAACCGCTCATCCTCCGGGCGCTTCGTCGGACCATTCGACCACACCATGGGCAAGGTCACCACTGGGTACAGGCCGACGTTCCACATCACTCACGCTGCGGCTTATGCCCGCAGGTGGGCGCGGTCATGGTGCGCGGCCAGGAACCAGGCGCCGTGGCCGAACCCGTCGATCTGAAACCGCCCGCAGGTCATGGCTGCGTGATCGGCGCGCATCCCCACTGAGATTTGCGCCGCGGGCGAACAACTCCGACATGACTAGTCACTGACGACGCCAACCGGCCGCCCTGAGGTGGTCAGCCCTCAGCCCGGCTCGCGCGACCGCGGACGACGCGCTGCGCCATGGAGGCGATGCCGAAGGCGATGTCCGCGCTGGAGTTCACGGTGTTCTCGGCTCGGTCCCCCTCGGTGGCAATGGGGTCCAGTGAGGCCGCCGCGCCCGGTCCCAGCCCTCGGACCAGGATCCGGATGTCACGCACGGCGGCGTCGCGGGCCGCCTCACCGGCCGCGTGCCCATCGGGTATCTCGCCGTCGCTGAAGACCGCGATCACCCGGTCGCCCCGCAACTCCCCGAGCACCTGGATGCCTTTGCGCAGCGTCGGGGCGAGCGCCGTGCCACCGGCGATTCGGGCATGGCGCAGCGCCCGGTAAACCGGCTCGGGGTCGGCGGTGAGCGGCACGAACTGGTGCACGCCGGTGTCCCACAGGATCAGGCCCACCTGGTAGTTCGCGCCCACCGCCTCGCCCACGAACTGGTGGGCGCCGAGCACCGCCAAGTCCAGCCGGGAGCGGCCGCCTCCGTCGTGCTCGGCCATCGAGCCACTGACGTCGATGCACAAAACGACCTTGCCCATGTACTTGTCCTGTAGCGCGGCGAGATGCCGCCCCGGTGGACTTTGTGTGCCCCCGATGCTGGTAAAACTGCGCCGGACCCAGTCGCTCAAGGTGTGCCTCCCGGTCACTGACGTATCGACATGGCACCGAGTCGGCCTGCTGCCTGCTGCCGGGCCGCTGTGTCAATGACGCCCTCGACGCAGGCCTCCAGCCGCAGTGAAGTGCGGCTGCGCGGTTCGACAGCGGTCAGCTCCAACCGGCCGTCCAAACCCAGGCTGAACCGGACCTCGATCGGCGACCCGGCGGGCAGCCCGGCGGGCAGGCCGATCAGCTCCCCTTCGAGCACCATGCGGTTGTGCGCGACCTCCGGCGAGGCGACCGCCCCAGCCTGCTCATATACGGAAATCTTGACACGCCCCTGGTTCCGCAGGATGGTGGCGAGTTCGGCGGCGCGGTCCAGGATCGGCAGCGGTTCGTTCTGGCGGATCACGTGGTCCACGAACAGGCGGGCCGCCGCAGGATCGTCGCTGTCCTCCACGAGCAGCCCGAGGCCGCGCGGCACCACTGTGGCCAGCTCCGCTCCGGCACGGGCGAGCATGATCCCGGGGTGAGTGAGCCGGACCAGGTGATGCGCCCGCAATGCGGCGCCTTTGGCGACCGCAAGGTCGGGATCGTGCAGGCGCGGTCGCCAGCCGAACTCCGCGGCCAGCGCCGAAGCGATCATGGGCATCCTGGACGAGCCGCCGACCAGCAGCACCCGGTCGACCTCCGCGGGGACGCGGCCGGCCTGCCGCAGCAGCCGCCGTACAACCAGCAGTGTCTGGTCCACCAGGTCTCGCGTCATCGCCTCGAACTCGTCCCGGGTCACGGAGACCCTGACGGCACGGTCGCCGTGGCGCACCGTCACCAGCTGGCCGAGCGCGCGGGTCAGGTCCCGTTTCAGCCGCTCGGCTGCCAGCCGCAGATCGGCGGTGAACGCCGGGTCCTCGGCGGGTTCGGCCTCCCCCGCGGTCGCCTCGGTGAAGCGGTCCAGCAGGTGGTCGGCCAGCCGCGTGTCCCAGTCCGCCCCGCCCAGGCCCGCGTCACCGTCGGTGGCCAGCACGGCCATGCGCTCACCGAGTTTCAGCAGGGTGGCGTCGAACGTTCCGCCACCGAGGTCGTACACGACCGCCAGGCCGTGCTCCGACGGACCGGACAGGCCGTAGTGGATCGCTGCGGCAACGGGTTCGCTGACCAGTTCGAGAACTTCGATGCCGGCCAGCAGGCACGCCTGGTGGGTCGCCTCCCGCTCCGCAATGCCGAAGTAGGCCGGCACGGTGACCACCGCAGGCACCGGCGTGCCGGCACCAGGCTGCGGACCTGTCCGGCCGACGGCGACACCCTGCACGAGGGCGCGCAGGATGAGGGCCGAGATCGACTCCGGGGTGTGGGCGGTGCCGAAGAACTCCAGCAGTCGGCCTGTGCCCATCTGCCGCTTGATGAGCGCGACGGTGTGCTGCGGGTCGAGGGCACCCGCGTCGCGCGCGGCCGAGCCGACCAGCACCGAGGAGGGCGACTCGAAATGCACGACCGACGGCACCGTCTGCTCGTCGAGCTCGTTGCGCAGAACCTCGGCGCGGCCGTGCCCGTCCACGGCCGCCACCACGCTGAAGGTCGTGCCCAGGTCGATCCCGAGCGGAGAAGGACCGGTCACGAAAGCATCGCTCCGCGAGCCGATTCGATCAGCTCCGCGGCCCAGTCGCGGTAGTCGGCAGCCATCGCCGACGTGACGGCGCCCAGTATGGCGGCCGCGCCCAGCACGAGGAGGGCGGTCAGCAACAGAGCGCGTCCGCCACGGTATCCGGCGGGTGCGGGGGGAAGTCCGGTCATCGGTCACGACCTTTCAGGCGAGGGAGAGTCCGTCGGACTCGAGCAGCCATGAAAACGGCTGGAGAGCACCGTGACGGGTGGTGTCTTTGGCGGAGACGAAGAAGAACCTGACCTCGCCGAAGTCCTTCTCCGCGGTGTCGACGAGGTTCTCCAGGCGCCGCGCGCACAGCCAGCGCCGGACGGCGGCACTCTCGGACCGGGTGACCGACAGGTCCTCGCCGATCGGCAGCCGGACAAGCAGGTCCGCCTTGGACAGAACGAAGGCAAGCCGCTGCCCACCGGTCTTCACGCCGTAGCCGCGCAGCCGGTTGACGGTGCCGTTGTAGGACTCCTCCGGGTCGAGCAGGGCCGCGTTCACGGTCGGCACCAGCTCTTTGAAGGACAGCGTCAGCTGGTCGCGGACGTCAGGGATGGAGAACGGGTCCAGCACGAACAGCAGGGTGCGGGCGAAGTCCAGGTAGCTGAAGTCCGCATTGCGCGTGGGGCTGACCAGTGCCTCGCCGGAGGCGTCGAAGACGTGCACCAGCGTCTGCGGCCAGGGCCCGTCCTTCTCGATGCGCGTGGTCACCGCGAACGGTGCCCGGTCGACCGGTGTCTTGGCGGCCGCGCCGTCGGCCGACACCACCTGGCGGTAGCCCTCAAAAGTGCGCTCGCTGATGTGGTCTGCCGAGGCGACCCGTACCCCGAGTTCGTTCTGGCCGTGCAGCGCCACCAGCCCGCCCATGATCAGGTGAGTCTTGCCCGCGCTGGCCGCGCCGAACACAGGTATCCGCACATCTCGAGCCATCCCCGCCCCGGCATGCAGCGGATGGTTGCACCGCTGGCAGACCGCCTGCAGGCGCCGCGCCCGGATGACCGTGGTGGGCAGCCTCGTGCCACAAGTACACCGCCGCCACCAGATGCCGAGCCGACCGGGCAGCAGCGAGCGGTGCAGGTTGTCGCCGCCGGGATGCGCGCCGGGGCAGCGATAGGCGGGCAGGCGGGTGACCGCGAAGCAGCTCGGGCAGCTGGCCCGGGCCCGGAAGACGGACTGCCACACGGTGACGATCGCCCTGGTGACGAAGATCGCGGCGGCCCCGACCAGCCAGCCGACCGCGGTCAGTAGAGCGCCCGTCATGAACACCACGGCGACCCCGAAAAGTGCACCGGCGGTACCTGCAGCCAGAAGCACCGGCACCATCAGCGTGAACGGCCAGAAGACGAGAATGACGCCCTTGCCATCACCAGTGAGAGGTCGCGTGGTCCCCCGCCACATGCTGCCGATGTCGGCGGCCACCCAGCCGGCGATGGCTCGGCAGTCGGGCATGATCTGCGCGGCGAAGTAATGCGGCCAGGCGACGTCGACCGGCACATACTTGCGGCGCCTACGGCGGGCGTTTCGCGCGGTCGCGGCGGCCGCGGCGTGCTGCGGGGTGACCAGTGTCGTCTTGGGATAGTTGCCGCGCAGCACCCCGGTCGCGCGGGTGAACGCCAGCCCGGCGCCCGCGAGCATGGCCAGGGGGACGCCGACGAGCACTATGGGCAGCGACACCGCGGTCACCACGATCAGGCAAAGCCAGAAGTAGAGCCCGAC
This sequence comes from Catellatospora sp. NPDC049111, assembly GCF_040648615.1. NCBI lineage: Bacteria > Bacillati > Actinomycetota > Actinomycetes > Micromonosporales > Micromonosporaceae > Catellatospora > Catellatospora sp. NPDC049111. The sequence goes on from NZ_JBEZEB010000005.1 coordinate 39,137, forward strand.
CCCCACGGCGATGGCTCCGATGGCGAGAACGTACGGCATCAGCGGCTCCCCCGGCCGAACTTGGTGCGCCAGCCGCCGTCCTTGATCTCACGCACGTACTTCTCCCATTCCTCGGGTACGGTTGGCGACTGCAGCGCTCGCAGGTCCTTTCCGACCAGGTTCAGTTCCGCGGATTTGGCCCACGCGGTCCAGCGCCGCAGCGTGCCCGCGAGGCTGTCGCGGACCCTCGGCGAAACCACGTCCCCCCAGGCATAGGCGGTCAGCAGGAACGCGGTCGTCACCCTGGCGGCCCGCACGCGTGGCTCCTTGAACGCCGCCTCGACCGCCCGCGCGTAGGCGTCTGCGACGTGTCCGGGCACCAGTTCCAGCCCCTCCAGCGCCACCAGCGGGTAGGGGTTGGTCAGCAGCGCGTCGCGCAGCACGGTCTGACGCGCCCGCGCGACGGCACCGGGCAGGGCCGCCAGGTCGGTCCGGGGCAGCATCCGTGACGTCTGCGCTCGAGCCAGGCGCTCGGCCACAGCCGGCAGCCCCGCGACCGCGTCCAGCAGGCGCCGGACTCCCGGCGGTGCGTCGTAGTTGCCCCGTTGGACCAGCGCTCCAGCGAGTTCGACCTCGGCTTCGGGCAGTTCGCCGACGGTCTGCAAGACCGCGGTCAGTTGCGCGACCGCCCGGTCCGGCAGCACCGTGTCCCGCGGCACGTGTTCGAGCAGCAGCCGCAGCTCGTGCAGGCTCGCCGGTCGGCGCGCGAACAGCACCCCCACGACCCGACCGGTGGCGGACTTGCGCACCGCGCCGGGCAGGAACTCCTCCATCAGGGTGCGGCACCCGTTGGCGGGCAGGTGGACCATGGCGGCGGCCAGGACGGCCTCGTCAAGTTCGTCGTTCAGCGCGTCCATGACCGGCAGCAGGTGTGCCCACCAGCCGTCCGCGGCGCGCCGGGCGTGCTCCGGGCCCAATCGCACCCTGGCCCGCAGTTCGTCGTGGAGCAGGTCGCGTAGGCCCTCACCCGCCGACCAGGCACGGTGGTCGTAGCCGCGATGGGGGTTGTCGGCCCACTCGCGGACAAAGGCATGCGCAGCCTCGCGGACCTGCCCCAGCGGGGCGGCGACGCCGAATCTCAGCGCTACGCGCAGGACGGCCTCGAACACGGCCGGCTCGGCCGCCGTCAGGGCCTGCGCCACCGATTGCACGGCCGCCCGCTGCTCGGCGTCGCCCCAGACCGTCGGCGGCAGCACGGGCACGGCGCCGTCTGCGACCAGGCCCTGGGTGCGCGCCCGCCGCAATTCAGCGGTCAGCAACGCGCCGCGCACGGCGGCGATGCGCTCGGGCAGCCACACCTGCGAGGTGCGGTCGGCCCGCCAGCCGGCGGTCGCGATCTGGTCCAGCCCAGCCAGGGCCGCGGCGGGCCACCGCTCGACGGTGTCGACGAGCAGGTCTGTGACCCGGCCCCCGTAGAGCTCGCGCTGCCCGGCGGGACCGTTGCGCAGCCAGTCGACCACCGTGCCGACCTCGTCTCGGGCCGGAGGCCGTCCGATGACGGCTGCCAGCCCGATCGCGGGCGCGCGGTCCTGCCGCTGCTCGGAGGCTGCCGCCACCTCGATGGCGTCCAGGATGTCGTAGGGGTCGGCCGAGGCGAACAGCGACACCCAGCGCTCGGCCAGCGGACTGATCTCGACATCGCTCCAGTCGCCCCGGACCAGGTCGACGACCATGAACCCGTGGTCGTTGCCGACCGAGGCGTCGATCACCTGCCAGTCGGGGTGCACGGCGACGATGTGGTGGGTGCCGACGGTCGGCCGTGTGGTGAACACCTTGAAGTTGATCGCCAGGGCCCGCCGCTGCGGCAGCAGCAGCGTGCCGAGGGTGATCCAGCGCAGCACCAGGTCGGGGTCGGCGCAGATGAAAAGGATCCGGGTCGCCTGGGGCTGGTGGCTGCGTTCCAGAGTGGTCACCAGCGCCGCCAGCAGGCGTTCGTTATCCGGTGAGCTGTTGAGGAAGTCCTGCGCCTCCTGTACGCCGAATCCGCCCGGCTCGATATCGGCGGGCAGGGGCGGACAGTCCGTCGTGGCCGCCGGGGAACCGGTCCAGAACGGGGCTCCGAACAGCTGCGCCGGCCGGAGCGAGCCGTAACTGTCCGGGTCGCCGGTCACGATCGCGTGGGTGAGCTGGTTGCCCTCCCTGCCGCCGTTGGCCTCGCGGCCGAGGTAGCGGCCGGCAGCGGTGATCAGGCGGTCGTCCCACAGGTGCGCCAGCGACGGCGGGTACTGCTCCGGGGGATGGCGAGCGGCCATCCAGTTATCCGGCGCTTCGTACAGCAGGTGCCGTTCGACCAGGTGCATCGCCTGCTGGTCGGCGCCGGACGAGCGGGCCTGGAACTGGAAGCCGGCGGTGCCGGCCAGTCCCTGCCCGGGCCGGCAGTCGGTGTAGACCAGGGTCTCGAAAGCCGCGCTCATCGCGACTCCCGTGCCGACACGACCCGGAACCTGCTGAGCAACCAGGTCAGCGGCTCGTCCACCCGGTACGGCCGTACTCCACCTGCCTCGACCTTGGCGTTTGCATAGTCCGGCTGCGCCCCGAGCGCGGACACCACGAAGTATCGATAGTCGGCGAAATTGTTCTGGAGGTAGCTGTCGATGTCATCGCCTCCCCAGTCGTCGAGCAGGGCGCGGACGTGCTCATGGGTGGTTCGGCCCGCGGTCTCGTCGTAGACGGGGCCGGGTACGTGCGGGCGCAACAGCGGATCGTCGGCGTCGAGCAGCTCGAAGAAGGCATCGATTTTCGCAAACGCCACGGCCACCGGAATCCTGATCTTCCGATTCGCGGACAGGCCCCGGCTGGTACGCAACGCCTCGGTGACCTGGCCGAGGATCTGAACGGTGGGCACGCGGGTGGTCGCGGTGTCCGGCACATGGATGCGGTCCCGCGCCTGGGGCAGCATGAACGGGTCAAGCAGCAGGATGAGCGCGTCGGCGGCGTCGAGGTAGGCGAGGTCCTGCGTGCCGCGCAGGCTGGCCAGGTCCTCACCGGCCGTGTCGTAGAAGGACAGATAGGTGGTCGCGGTCTGTTTGAGGAACCCGAGCCGGATCCGGGGGCGGCGCCATTCGAACACCAGCGGCTCCCGGCGGCCGCCGGGCGCCGACGCGGTCTGCGCGGGCAGCGAGCGGTTCTCGTACACCTGTCTGACGTTGACGTCCAGCCAGCGCTGCGGGGAGTCCAGTCCGCCCTGGGTGTCGCCGGCCATGCGCACCGCCGCCTGAAACCGCCGCCGCAGACCTTCCCGCAGCTCGTTTGCCAGGACGATCAGGTACACCGACTTGCCGGTGCCTTTGGCGCCGACCATCGCGATGAGCGGGCTGCGGGAGGCGCCGAAGCCGTACGGCAGCGGGGTATGGCAGCGCGGACAGGCTCGGATGCCGCTGACCGAGCCGCAGTCCGGGCATTCTGCTTGGCGCGGCGAGGGCAGCCATCGCCGGGTCGGCGGGTAGGAACGGCGCACCGGCTGAGAGAAACCGGTCTCACGCTGGCGGTCGGGGTCGGCCTTGACCGCCTTGCAGCCTTCACGGCCCACCGAGCCACGGCCGTTGCACTGGTAGTAGAGGCCCCACGCGGGGACGCGGCGGTAGCAGTACGGGCACGAGATCTTGCGCATGGTCACACCTTCAGCTGGTCGACGGGCGGGTCGGCGATGGTCGCGCCGTGGGGCGGGACGATGAAACAGCGGATCCAGTACGGCTTGGCCACCCCGTCCGGCAACTCGAACGGGAACTCGCGCGCCTGCCCGGCGGTGAAGTCCAGTGCCGAGCAACGCAGGATCTCCGTGCCCTGGTCCGGTCGCAGCGGCATCACCTGTCCGTGTCGGGCGACCAGCACCAGGTGCTCGACCTGGCATCCGGTCTCCGCGACCACCCGCAGCACACGGCTGCGCGAGAATCGGCGGCGCAGGTCCGGCAGCCGCTGCACGGTGTAGGACAGCCGCCCCTGGCGGCCGGTGACCACACACTGCCGGGCCGGGGAGCGGGCCTCGCCCAGCGGCCCCACGGTCACGGCGACCACGCTCACCGTGCCACCGCCCGGACCCGCGTCCAGCCGGCAACCGCTCTCGGCGAGGTACTGGTGCCGGGTCACGCGGAAGGTGCTGCGCTGCCCCGTGTCGGGAGTCCAGGTGACCTCGGCCAGTCCGGCCGCCTCCGGCCACACCCAGGACAGGGTGACACGGTCGCCCAGCCGCTCCACCTTCACCTGGCTCAAGGGTGCGGCCAGGCCCTGTGCGACGAACCGGCCGACGACCGCACCCGTGCCGCCGATGGCGAACGGGACGTACACGTGGAACCCCTCGGGCACCTCGGTGATCAGCGTCGACCGTTCGCCGGCGCTGCCCGCGACCCCGGCTACCTCGTGGCCGAACTCGCCGATGGCCGCTTCGGGCAGTTCGGTGCCGCAGGTCCAGGCCGGCCGCCGCTCGGCCCGGCGGATGCGCACCTCGACCGAGGGCTGCGGCGTCCACGACAGCCGAAGCCGAGTGAAGCCGCCGACGGTTTCGATCGGCTCGACGGCCAGGTCCTCGACCGCCGCCGCGGGCCGGCGGGGCGCCACCGAGACCAGCACCTCCGGCGAGCGCACGTCGTGCAGCCGCTCGTCCTGGTACACCGCAACGATGCTGTAGTAGTAGTCGGTGCCCTCGCGGATGGCGGTGTCGGTGAACGACGCCGTCCCCGCCGGGATCTCCACGCCGTCGGCGGGGCCCGACGGCGGGCGTCCCGTGGTGCGGCGCACCTTCACCGCGACCACCGCCGGGTGCGTTCGCCACGACACGACGGCCTGGTCACGATCGGTGCGCACGACCACGTCGGACACCGGCGGAATGATCGTGACGACAGCTTCGGCCGCGCGCGACCAGACGTCTGCAGCACCTGCGACGAAGACCGCGTAGCCGAACCTGCGGGCGACGGAGGCGTCGGCATCCTCCGCGGAGGTGGTGTCGGTCTCGGCGATGAGCACCCCGTCCAGCGGCGACGCGGGCGGCCAGTCCGCCGCCCGCACGACCCGGTAGTGCAGGCCGGTGATGCCGGTCAGCGGTGGTGACCACGTCAGCGTGGTGACCCGGCCTGGCCGCAGCCGCAGGTCGCGAGGCGGCGGAGGCCGCAGGCCGCGCAGCCTGGCCGCGATCGCGTCGTCGTCGGTGGCCAGCGCGGCGGCCTGGCCCGACAGCCGTTCGGCGTCCTCTTCCCGTCCCGCGGCCAGCGCCTGGTCTGCCTGCTCGATGAGGTCGGCCACGGCGGCGTCGGTACGCGCGATCAGCGCGCGCAGATCATCGAGGTCCGTCGCGGTCGCGGCCACGGAGGCCAGCTGCTGCTGGGCCGTACGCAGGCGGCCGTCGGCGACGAGTTCGCGGATGCGGGCCGTCGGCGACGCGGTCGGCGCTGGCAGGCTGGACACCAGCAGGTCCGCGTCCTCGGGAACAAGCCCCAGGTCGACGGCGGTGCTGATGAGCATGGTGTCGGGCAGCCCGTCCAGACGCAGCTGCCCCATCCGGTCCGCGACCTGGAACAGTGCCACCGTCGCCAGATCCCGCCCCTGGAGGAGACCGGTGCGCAGGACGCCGAGCACCGCCTTGGCCGCGCGCACCGCGGCGCCATCGGCGGCCGTCTCAGCGGCCCTGATCCGGGCATCGACCGTCGCGGCGTCCAGTGCTCTGCCGCCGGACGCGACAAACCCGCCGACCAGCCGGTAACCGGTGATGCCGGGGTGCAGCAGGTGGACGATGGTAGGCGCGCCGGTGACGGCCAGGTTGTCGAGCAGGGCCTTGTACGCGGTGCGGTCGAGCCCGCAGTCGGTCGGCAGGGTGATCGGGTCGACAACGCGCAGCTTGGCCTGGCGCAGCGCGTCGGCGACCTCACGCTCGCCGAGGCCGGAGGTGGCGACCAGAGCAGCGAGCTGCACACGGGTTACCCGTCCCACGCCGCCGTAGGCCACCTGGAGGTTCTGGGCCAGTGCCGCGACGGCAGCGCGGGCTCGGGCCTGGTGGGCGGCGGTCTGCTCGGCCCAGTACGCGGCGGTGTTCATCCGGTTACCGGCGCTGTTCTTGCGCTCCTCGTCGGCGGCCTGGAGCAGTCGGCAGACCTTCGCCGCGGCCGTGGCGGCGTTCACCGTGGCGCGCTGGTTCCAGAACGTGCGCACGCGGCGCAGCTGCTCCTCGATCTCGGCGTCCCTCATGCCGGGAGTGAGGGCGTAGCGTGTCATCGGGTCGCCGTCGGGTAGGCCGCCGCGCAGCCCGCGCAGCGGTGCGATCACCTCCCGCTCGTAGCGGGCCGCGTCGAACGCCATGGCTCAGGACCGCACCGAGATGGTCTTGATCTTCTGCTTCAGCGGTTCGATCTCCGCGTCGGACAGCACGTTGACCTGCACGTGGATAGTGAGATCCCGGCGAGACGACGGCTCCTCGGCCCGCACGGACAGCCGGCCCTCGTCGTCGATGTACATGGTGATGTTGATAGGCGCGCCTGCGGGCAGCGGCGGCAGCGGCTCGATGGTGCCGCGGCCGTGGTCGACGGACTTGTTGGCGGACAGGTCGCCGCTCTCGGTGGATCCAGCCTGCTCGTAGATCTCGATGTCGACAGCGGTCTGGTTGGCGACGACGGTGCCGGCCTCCAGCACGTGCGGCCCGCTGGGCAGGGCGTCGTTGGCGTGCACAAGGTGCTGGACGAAGTAGGCGCTCGGGTCGTCGAGGCCCTTGCCGGAGCGGGGGTCGTAGAGCTTGATGCCAAAGGCCTTCGGCAGCACGTTGGTGATCCTCTTCTCCGCCACGGCGGCGATCACCTCGGCCGAGATGCCGGTCTCGCGTTGAATCCGCTCGGCCCGCTCCTGCCGCTCTTGCGCGGTGGGCTCGGCCGCCCGGGTGGCGCCATCAGTCGGCTCATGCCACACAGCGCGGCTGAGCGCGAACCGGGCGGCGCCCTTGGCCACAGCGAGGTCGGGATCGTGCAGTCGGGGCTGCCAGCCGAACTCCTCGGTCAGCCGCGCGGCGACGGCGGGCATCTTGCTGGAGCCACCGACCAGCAGGACCTCGTCGATCAGCCCGCGCGGCTCGCTGACGCCCAGCTTCTCCCCCAGCAGCTTCAGCGTCCGGTGGGTGATCGCGATGGTGTTGTCGAGGAGGTCCTGGGTGAGCTGCTCGAACGTGGCGCGGGTGAGCTCGATGCGCACCGGCTTGCCCGCGTACCGCAGCACCACCGGACGCGACTCGGCCCGCGACAGCAGCCGCTTGGTCGCCTCTGCGGTGATCAGCAGTTCCTGCTCGAACTGCTGATCCTCGGCAGCGTCGTCCCCGGCCCCGGTCGCCGCGACGACCTCCTGGCGAAGGTGTTCCACCAGCCGCCGATCCCAGTCCGCCCCGCCCAGCGTCTGGTCGCCGTCGGTGACCAGGACGGTGATCTCGGCGGCGCTGATCCGGATGACGGTGGTGTCGAAGGTGCCGCCGCCGAGGTCGTAGACGAGCACCGTCTTCTCGTCGGCGCCGTCGACCACCTCGTACTGCAGGGCGGCCGCGACGGGCTCGGGGACGATGCCCACGACCTCCAGGCCGGCGATCTCACCCGCGGTGCGGGTCGCGTTGCGCTCGAGCATGCCGAAGTACGCGGGCACCGTGATGACGACCTGCCTGACCTCCCGGCCGGTGAACTCGGCGGCGTAGTCGGCGAGGTTGCGCAGGATCAGCGCCGAGATGGACTCCGGCGTGTGCGTCTGGCCGAAGAACTCCCACCGCACCTCCTTGCCCATGCTTCGCTTGACCAGTTCGATCACCTGCGCGGGCGACACCTTCGCCATCGCCCGCGCCCCGGTGCCGACGACCACGTTGTCGGCGGTCTCGAAGAACACCACCGACGGGATGGTGTCGCTCTCGCCGATCTGATCACGGATCACCGTGGGACGGCCCGCTTCGTCGATGTAGGCGATTGCCGAGTACGTCGTGCCGAGGTCGATGCCGAAAAAGGCGGAGTTTTCCTGGGCCATGAAGTCCTCCTGTACGGATTGCGGAATGCCGGCCTCAGGCCTGGCCTGGCTCGGTGGGCGGGGTCCAGCGGTAAACGGTGACCACGGCGTGGGCCGTGGTCCGGTTGACGGAGAGGTCGTGGTAGCCGTCCGCCAACACCTGTGCGACGGTGCCGTCCTGGGCGGGGTCGTCCGCCGCGACCACTCCGGCGGCCCGGTGCCGGGCCGGGTCGAACGGGTCGCCGACCTCGGCACGCACCACCTGGACATCGGAGCGCTCCAGCGTCAGTTCAACGCTGTACGCGAAGCTGTCCAGCAACTCGGCCGCACCCTGGGCGGTGAGTGTCGCGGGCAGGCTGACCGCCTGGCGCCGCAGGTCGTTGCGCAGCCGCTGGAGTTCCGTCAGGACAGGCCGCAGCGCGAGCCGAAGCTCGCCGCCGCGCAGCCGCTGGTTCTCCTCGTGCAGGCGGTCGATCACACGCTCGCGGGCGGCGGCGCGGTCGTGCTCGGCGGCCAACCCTTCCCGGACGGCGGCGAGTTCAGCCCGCACCCCGGCCAGGGCCGCGTCGACAGCCGTCGGTTCGGCAGGCGCGTCGGCCTGCTGGGACTCGTCGTCGAGGGCCTCCGGCGGGGAGGGTCGTTCGTCGGCGGGGACGGCCGTCTGCTGCGGCACCTCGGTCATGCTGGCCTACCTCACGGGAGTGCGTGGAGTTGAAGCGGGGGTGGCATCCGCCGGTCGGACGAAGGACAGGCGTGCACCAGGCACGGCGCGGGCCCCACATGATCAGGTAATACCGCTCTGGGTAGCCACACCAGTTCGTTCAGTAGCCAGACTTCCCGGTGCTTGCACCCGAATTCAAGCCCGACCGCCACAATCGGTGCGAACAGTCGATGGCCTCATTCCCATCAGGACAGCGCGCCCGGCGGATCAGCCATCGACATCGGCACTGCCCGCGCCTGCCGCCACCACGACGTCCGCACCCATCCGATGGATGTCGCGGGGGTATGTCCGGCGGTCACGGATCCCACCGCGGCTCGGGCAGCGGGAAATACGGTGCCAGTTCGGGGTCGTGCCAGTACGTCGGGACCTGGAACGATACGGCGATCGCCTGGTAAAGCAGCGGCAGCGTCGGGGCGCGAACGCCTTCCCACCGCCCGCGGTTCGCGTCCTCATCGCTTTCACGCGCGTCGACGACCGAGCGGTAACCGCCATCGGGGCAGCGCTCGACGTAGATGAGGTTGGCGTCGCGGTCGGCGGAAGAGCGGACCACCGGCCGGACCTCGTCAGCGTCGAGTTCGCGGACCGGTGCCTGTTCAGGCGTCGGCACGGGCCGCCCCACCAGCCACGGTTCGTCGCCGGGATGCCGAGCGAGCCAGTACCGCCACTCGTACCCGTTGAGCATGATCGCCGGGACGCCGCGCGACCGCAGGACAGCGAGCCCGGCGTCGAAGAGGGCGTCCCGAGCGGGGTGCGAGAAGTCGGAGGCGAGCAGCTCGACGATGGTGCGCATGGCACCGACGACCGCCCACCCGCCGACCGGCAGCACGCGCTCGGCCAGTGCCGACGCCAAACGCGCCGGGTCGTGCTGGGCCAACGGCAACAGCGGAGCCTGTAGTTGCGTCCAGACCTGGCCGCCGTCGACCGAGCCGTCGGACGCGCCGAACTCGTACCGGCCGAACCGGCTCATCATGGAGACCACGTCGGCGGGAAGGTAGATCGGCCGGGGCGCCAGGCGCTGCCCGCCTCGGCTCATGTCGTGCAGCCACCGTTCGGCGGCCGTGCGCCGACGCTGCCGCACGATCCGGTAGGCGCCCGCACCCGCGAGGGCGACGAACACGAACAGCACCAGCCACATCCCAGCCACCTCGTCCCCGTCTCGTAACCGACAGCGTGCAATCCGATGAGCTTGTTCTCACCGCATCGACTCGGTGCGGCTCAGCGGCCGCCCGCGCCAGGTCCGGTTCGGACGCGTCGACACGGCCGCTGACGCACCGCAGCACCGCACGGGGTGCGCACCGCGCGGTGCTGCGGCATTCGCATTTCACCACGTTAGGCGGGCACCGGTGCGGCTCGTTCCGTACCGGTTTTCGGCCACTTCGGTACCTGTCCGCGTGATGCTCGCAGCATGTAATGATGTGGATGCATCGCGCCGATCCTGTGACGGGCATCAGGACCCGGATCGGCAGTGCCGACAGGCGCCGCGACCGACGATCCGCCACCCCGAGCCGGAGGACCGGATGACGCCGTACGAGACAGCGGGCACGCCCCGGCCTACCGGGTGGAGGCACGTACTGACCCCCGCAGCAGGCCTGTGGCTGCTGGCTGCGGCCCTGACGGCCGAGTTCGGACAGGTCCCGGTGACCGGCCTACCACTGCCAGGCGGACTGGACCGGGCCGAGCGCGCCGGACTGGTCGGTGTCGCGGCGCTGCTGGCGTGGGCGGCGATCGGCGCGGCCGCCGCAGCCACTACACGACTCGTGGAGTGGGCCTGCCTTCGGCCGGACTGGGGTCGCGCGGGAAGCTTCGTGCTAATCCGGCGACAGGACCGCTGGCGGGCGGCCGACGATCTGGCCGAGGACGCGCGCAACGCCGCCCGCGCCGCAGGTGACGAATCGCCGCAGCACAGGCTCTTCCACGAAGCCATGGCGCGCCGCAATGCGATCGCCCTGCTGCCGCCGGTCAATCCCGGTTGGATGGCCGACCGTGTCACCGCGCTCCAGCAGCGGGTCACCGGCCAGTACGGTCTGGACCTGCCGTCGGCGTGGCCACGGCTGTGGCTGCTGCTACCGGCATCGGTACGCGATGACGTCATCCGGGCCCGCGCCGGCTGGGATGACGCGATGCTGTGGGCGGCATGGGGGCTGTGGTTCGGCTTGCTCGGCTTCGCCTGGTGGCCTCTGCTGCCACCGGCGGCGGTGGTATTGCTGTGGAGTCACCGGCGGGCTCGCGTGTCGCTCGACACGCTGGCGCACCTGGTCGAGTCCGTTGTAGACGTGCACGGAGCCGACCTGGCGCGCAAACTCGGCCTGCCGGTCGACGACGGGGTTCTCGACCCGCGCACCGGCCGACTGATCGGAATCATCACCCGCAAGGGAGCCTGACCCGCGGAGGAACGGTGACGACCACACTGAACGGCGACGACTTCGAGCCTGTCGATCCTGAGCTGGCCAGGATCCTGCCCCCGGAGGCGGCGCAGGAACTGCGCGAGTGGGCCATGAACGGCGGTTACACGTTCAGGCTGAGCCGACGCTTCCCGCACGGCCGATCGGGAGCGGTCGTCTGCGCCGTGCTGGAGCATCAGCGCTACGAGGGCGCGCGCAAGGTGATCCTCAAACTCGACCGGGTGCGGGACGCGGCCAACCTGCGCGGCGAGCATCTGCAGCAGCAGCGGGCGGTGCACGAGAGCCCCGAATTCGCCCGCCGCCACCTGGTCCGGCCGGTGCGTGAACCACAGCGGGGCCATGGCGAGCTGTGGTTCTCGTTCCAGGAGCTGGCCACCGGCAACCCGACCGAGGTGGGGTTGGGCGATCTGGACGTGCTGGGGGCGCTGTTCGACGACGCCCGCACCGGCGGCGACGCCGACCTGTTCGCGACCACGGCGGCCGCGATCGTGCGGTCGGTCCTGTCGGAGTGGGCGCTCGTGACCCACCCCGCGGCGATGACCGTACCGCAGTTCGCCGCGTTGCACCTGAAGGCCCGGCTCGACCCCGGCGGGGAACTATACGCCCTGCGGTCGGCCTGGACCGGCCACACCATGGTGGTACCTGATGAGAAGTCGCCGCTGACCAACCCGCTGCGGCTGGTCACCGACCCGGCGATGACCGGCGGCAGCCGCATCGGCGCGCTGCTGGGCAAGGCGCACGGCGACCTGCACATGGACAACATCCTGGTCCGGGTGCGCCCGACGGTGTCCGTTGACGACTTCCGGCTCATCGACCTGATGAAGTACGACTCCATGGCACCGCTGACCAGTGACCCGGTCTATCTCGTGCTGCACGCGGTCGCCCGGTCGCTGGGCGGACTGAACGACCCGGCCCGCGAGTCGCTCCTGGCGTTGCTGCTGCGACCGGCCACCGGCGTCATTGGTGCCGTCCCCGCCTGGTTGGGTCGCCTGGTGGTGAGCGTGCACGCCACCGGGGAAGCCTGGGCAGGGTCGCTGATCGACGAGTGGCGTGCGCAGACCCGCCTCTCGCTGATCGCGTGGTCACTCACCATGAGCGGGCGCCCGTCCACCCGCGACGAGGACCGCGGCTGGTTTCTGCGTCTGGCTGCCCGCGCGGCCCACCTCTACCTTCACGCGGACGAGAGCGGGAGCGAGCCGTTCCGCGCACCGGGACCGCCGCAGACACCACGGTCGTCGCAGCAAGCCGCGACACCGAACCCCGAGGGTGTCGGCCCTGCGGTCCGACACCTGGTGGCGGAACCTGCCCCGGCCGGGCCGGATCGCGCCGACGCGGGTCCTGCCGACTGGCGGGCCACGCTCTGCGCCAACCTGGTCGCCCTGCGCAGCCTGGCAACCGGTGCGTCCTCCGCACAGCGGCTGGCCGAACTGGTCAACGCGGCGGCGACCACCGGGCCGTCGCCGCGCGACGCGGCGCGAGCCGCCGAACTGGAGTCGCTGATGAGCCACCTGCTCGACGACCACAACCGCGCCATGCCCGGCTGGGCGCCTGGAGCACCGGTGCTGGCCGAGGTCTACCACTGCCCGATCGGCCGCTGCCAGCGGACGGCGGCCCGCAGCCGGACCGCCGGGGTGCCGACCTGCACCCTGGCGGGCAAGGTCATGCAGGTGCGGACCGACTGACCTCACCTCGGCCGCGGCCGGTCCACCGGCCCGCGCCGGAATCCCAGCGCAACTCCACCCCGGGCAGGATGATCTCGCGCTCCATCCGCAGCAGGCTCACCATCGCGCGCGGATCTCGGCAGGCGTCCTCGCCCACCACGAACGTGATCAGGTTGGCCTCGTCCACCAGCCGCACCTCGGTCTCCGGCGCGGGCACCCGCCGGCGCAGCCGCTCGAACACCCTGGTCAGGCGCGCAGCCGCGTCAATGCCGAACTGCTGCAGCATGGAGCTGAGGAAGATCTGCACGGCCGTGTAGAAGACGATGGCCGTCACGGTGAGGTCGATGGTCCGCTCGTCGGCAGTGCCCTCGACTCGCGGGTACGTCCCCAGCTCCACGGCCAGGTCGTCGGCCAGGGCCAGATCGGCATGGCCGGGAACCACAATCGTGATCGACATCGACAAAAGTCCTCCATGGGGTTCAGGCACCGGTGAACGCGTACAGTGCCCAGCGGAACGGATGGTCGTAGGGCCGCTCGCGCTCCCACAGGCGGATCGCCTCCGAGGAGCGGTCGGGATCGTAGGGCAGCGTGTGGATGCCGGGCAGCAGCTCGTTCAACTGAATGGCGTCGGCGCGACGTAGCCACTGCTGCGCCGTGTTCAGCGCGACGCTCGGTGCCATGCCGTGGCGGCGCCAAAGATCGTAGAACTTGGCGACGAGGAACGCGGTAGCCGAGTCATGGGCGGGCCACTGCGTCGCCACCACCCCGGCCACGCCCGCCTGCAGCAGCGCGGTGGGCAGACTCACGGCCTCATCTGGCAGCAGCCGTCCCACTCGATGGCTGTCGCAGGCCGACAGCACGGCCATCCGACGCGGTGACGGCGGCACGCGCAGCAGGTCTGCCAGGTACAGCTGCCCGCCGACCAGGTGTAGGGCACTGCGTCCGACGTCGTCGGGGCGCGACACGGCGTGGCAGGCCCAGTGCCAGACGCTGTGGCTGGGCAGGGCGCGCAGCACCGCGGAACTGGTGGCATCCTCGAGCCGCGCACCGGAGCCGCCGGTGTCCTCCCAGCACTTCATGATGAAGTCCAGCTCGTGGCGTGTGTACCGCAGCGGCTTGGCTGAGATGGCGTCGGGGGCGTCCATCGCGAGCAGAGTCAGCGGAGCGCGCTCGCAGTCGACAGCTCGGCGTCGCGCCTCGGTGAGGATCCGGGCGTTAGGAGCATAGCGGACCTGGACGCGGTCGAGCATGAAGTTCCAGTCGGCCGCAGCGAGGCCAGGCCGGGCCGGGCCGCCGGCCGCGTGTACAGGAAGCAGCGCGAACACACCCATCGGCACGAGGGTCACCATCGCACCGGCGGGCAGCCTAGCGGTGAGCTCGGCAATGCCGTTCTCCCAAAGCCAGCGCAGCAGCGCGGTGACGATCTCCCGCTGAGACTGGTCCGGCCCTGGCGCGGCGTAGAAGCGGTCGGCCCGCTCACGCAGTCGGCTGTGACTGAAGGATCCGAGAACCATCGATGTGGGCTCCGCGTCGGCGTGCTCGACGATGATGGCGTAGCCGTACTCCTCCGTGGCGGCGAGGTAGACCAGCGGACCGTCTGCCGCGGCGGCCGCGACCGTGGCGTAGTGCACGTCGAACTCGCCCAGCTCACGGCGCACCAAGGCGAGGTCCGCCCCGGCCCGCTGGGCGGGGTGGACGTACGGGTCCACCGGGGCGCCAACTGTCCCGCGCAGCACGGCCAGGGCGTGCGGGAAGCGCTGGGAAAGGTCGCTGCGGCCGCGGCGGGCCAGTTCATGCGCGACATCGGCGCGGCCCAGCGCGATCGCGTCGCTGGCCGCCACCGCGCGGCCCAGTTCCAGTGCGGTCACGGCCTCGCGGGGGTGCCCCGCCAGCAGCAGCCAATAACCGGCCTCGGCGGTGATCTCCTGCACCTGTGCCAGCACCCGCTCGCGTTCCTCAGGCAGGTAGCGGAGTGAAACGATCTCCGGGACGACACGCATCAACTGCCTGCATGCGGCGACGCACACCCCCGGGTTACCGGTGGTCGTCGCCCAGCCCATCCAACCCGCGCCGACTTCGAGCATGGAGACGAGCGAGTAGCGGGCCGCGTCGTCGGCAGCCTCACGCCAGGCGTCAGCGACCAACTCGTCCGCAGGCCCGTCGGTGTAGCCATTGGCCCTGGTCAACGCGCGGGCCAGAGTCCACCTGGCCTGGAAGCGTCGGTACCCGTCGGTGGTGCGGATGGCACGGATGCTCAACCAGATCGCTTCGATGACACCCTCGATGACCAGCTGTCTGATGTCGCTGTCGTATCCGTCCGGATCGAGGTTGCGGAGCTCCTGGGTGCCGCTTAGCAGCAGATCGGCCAGGACCACGTCGACCGCAGCCCGGTCACGGCGGCGCCAGCGGGTAAGCCGCTGCGCCTTGCGGCACCAGTCCTCGGCCTCGTCGAGATCGTCGAGGTCCTTCATCCGGATGTTCAGGCAGACGGCGAGGTCGATGTACAGGCCAGGCCGCAGCGACCGGTAGCCCGGGGTGACCTCGACGGCGGCTCGCGCCTCGGTGACGGCCGCATCGGCCATGCTCGCACGCTCGACTGCCGAGTCGGCCCGGCCCGCCAGCGTGAGAAAGTACAGCATGCGCGCACGGCGCACGAAGATCTCCGCCTGGTTGTCGGCCGGCATCCGCCCGGCTACCGCTGCCAGCAGGTCCAGTGCCTCGGCATACCCGGTGAGGTCGCCGAGGATGTCGGCTTTGCGACTCATGGCCTGCACCAGCTCTTGTGCCGCGGCCATGGCCTGCTGAGCGTCGAGCCCAGGATCATTCAGCCACCGGCGCAGGATGTCCGTCGCGCGGACGATCGCGTCGGGCCTGCCGCCGTGCAGGCTCCTGGCCACCAGGCCGCGAGCCAGGTTCAACTCGGCATTGCGGCGGCTTTTGAGGCTGAGGCCCGGCCGGGCCAGGATCGCCTCGCTGTCGACGATGGCTCTTTCGGCATGCTCCTCGTCGTCCAGTGTCCGCACATTGTTCTCAAGCATGCTCCGAATACGGCGCGAAAGGTCGCGCCGGATCACAACTGTGCCCGCCACGGCGACCCCGGCTGCCAACGGCAGGGCGGCGGGCATGCCCGACAGCGGCACGGCCATCGTCAGCGCGAAGTAGCCCGTGCCGACGCCGAGCCCTATCGCGATCGTCCATTCGCTCCAGGGGCGCGGCCGGTAGGAACCGAGCAGCACCAACCCGAGCAGAACGCTGGTGATCACGACGCTGGCCGAGACCCAGATAGCTCCCCAGAACCGCCAGCCCTGATCGCCGCCGTCGCGGGTGAGCCACAGGAACTCGCCCCCCGAGACCACGACCACCACGGTGATCAAAAGCGCGCCCCAGAGAATCGACAGTCGCTGGCGGCCGCGCCGGGAGTCACGCCACGGCACGGTCACCGCCGTGGCTGGTCGGCGGGCACGTCCTCGATTCCACAGACGGCTCCTCAGCGTCAGACCGCTGGACGGTCGGGTCCGGCGGACAGTGCGTCTGCATCTGCGCCGTCGGTCGGGGACCACAGTGTGTTCGCGGCACGGGGCCGGACACATGCTCCGGCTGTACCTGTTTTTCCGCCGGTCGGTACCGCCGGGCGTCGACCGATGTAGACACGGCGGCCACCCGGTCGGGTTAGCCCGTTCGGTGGCCGCCCTCGTCGCAACGGTGTCAGTCCGGGTCCTCAGGACCGTAGGTCCGCCCGGTACCGCGCATGATGTGATGACGCATGTCTTCCTCCCTTCCGCTCGTGGCATGGCGCAGCCAGGACATCGCCCGGGGCGGTACACGCGAAGCAGGTGGGGAGAACTCCGTACAGGGCCGGACAAGCAAGGACGGTGCGATGGCAGACCGGCGGACGGTGCAGCCTGCGGCAACGCAGATCACGACCGCGGTGAACCGCGGTCTGACCAGCCTGGGCTTGCCCGCCGGCGATGCGACGTTCCGCTTCGTCGCCGACCGCATCCCGCGGGTGGGGGCAGGCACGGTGAAGAAGTACGCCAGCGGCGAGCGCTGCCCCAGCATGGAGTGGGTACGCGATTTCGCGGCCCTGGCCGGGGTGCCCGTCACCATGCTCTATCTGGACCTCGGCTGGCTCAGCGCCGGTGACGTGCTGGGCTCCGAGCCGGAGTCGGTGGCCCGGCAGTTACAGGCGATGGCGGTCACCCTGTCCAGGTTGGAGCCGCAGGTGCGAGAGGTGACCGCGCAGGCATCGATGAATGCCCGGGCGCCGATGCTCGCCGCTGACGCCGTACTCCGTCATCCGGAGGGCGGCACCCGGTTCACGGTGGAGCTCTCGACGGTCCAGGCGGCCGGGCCGCTGCCGATGGTCACGCACGTCGTTGCGGAATTCCGTCTGCGAGCCGGGATGCGCCCCCTGCCCGCCGACGACCTGCGTCGGCTGGCCGAGTCCGAGGGCATGCAGTGGCGCCCGCAGGAACACGCACGCAGGCAGGACGAGGACTACTGGGCGGTCAACCTGGAGTTGCGGGCGTTGGTGCACAGCGTGCTACGCGATGCCGGCCAGCACACGTGGCAGGGTGAGCCCGGCACCACGCTGTGGCGTCCGGCCGCGGCACACCTGCTGGTCCAGGATGTCGTCGGCGGGGTGCCCCGGCCCGCCGGGGCGGCGCCGTGGCAGTCGGCCCAGGAGCGTCCCATTCTCGTGATCGGCAACCTCTACAGCGCCAGCGTCACCGCCGGCCTGTTGGCCGAGACGCTCGGCTGGGAGTTCGTCCCCGTTCGGGCCGGAACGGAGATAACACCCCTGGGCACCTCGATCAACGTCGGCCGTGACGTGATCTCCGGGCGATTCTTGGCGTGGCGGGCCGTTGCCGCGCACATCGCCGAACGCCAGGCAGCCCTGCAGCCGTGGCCTGCGGTGATCCTGATAAAACCGTCGGTGCTGCGCGGCCGCGACGGGATCGACGAGTACCCGTGCGGTCTACTCGCGCAGACGCCGGCCCGCATCCTGTATCCGGAGCCCGGCCCCGCACTGCGGGCCTGGTGGGCCAGGCGGCAGACGGCGTCGTCACTGCCACAGGACTTCGACGCCCGCAGCTGGCTGGCCGAAGCCGAAGCCGAACACGAAGTGATCGCTCGGACCCTGGCCGCCCGGGGTCGGGACGGTCTTGACCTGACCCTGGCGCTGCCGGCGGCGCCGGACGGCGCACTGTCGCTGGACGGCCCGCAGCTGCCCTCGTGGCTGGTCGCCCTGCAGGTCCGTTCCGCGTGGCAGGCGCTGCGCTGGCTGGACGACAACGCCAACTGGGCGAGCCCCAGCCTGGTCACGACCCGCGGCGACGGCCGCCTCGGCCGGTGGGCCAGGGCGTTGGGCTTCGACACCGGACGGGAGCCGATCCCTTTCCCTGTCGTCCGATGAGTCTCCGCGTGGTCGGAAGGCCGCGTCGGCAAGGAGGTGAACGTGACAGCAGATGCCTGTGGCTCGCCTACTCCGCCGCAGGCGGGCGCCGTGTCACGGCCCGTCGAGTGGATACTCCACGTCCGGCAGCACCTCGATGGGGAAGATCTCCGCGTGGACCGCGGCGTGAGCGTGCACGTCGGCGAAAGCGGCCTCCCTGGCCCCCGGCTCGTCCGGCCGAGCCTCCCCGCACCAGCCGCACTCGCAGGTGGCCGCATAGTACGGCTGGTAATTGTCCTTGTCCTTGACGTACATCACGAAGGCCCGTTCGGTGATGTCACGCTTGCGCCACCATGCCATGACCGCTCCCTCGCCAACCGCCGGCATCGGCCCAGAACCGTATCCGGCCCGCGCACCTCGCCGCGCCTGATGTGCCGGTCAGGAAGCGCCGTCGATCCGGTCGGCGAGGCGGTCGACGGCGGCCATCAGCTCGTGCCCTTCGAACAGCACCGCGTCGTTGTGGTCCGCCCCTTCGACCGGCGTGATCTCCACCGCGCCGGCCGCGGCCTTCGCGACCGCGAGGCTCTGCTCCGCGGGCACGATCGAGTCCTCGGTGCCGTAGACCACGGCGGTAGGCACGGCGATGCCCGCGATCTGCTCGGCCACCGGGAACCGGTCGCGCAGCATGAGGCGTACCGGCAGGAACGGGTAGTGCTCGGCGGCGGTCGCCGCCAGGTCCGTGAAAGGCGAGCGCAGCAGCAGCCCGGCGGGCGGGTGCTCGACGGCCAGACCGGTGACGGCGGCGCAGCCCAGGCTCTCTCCGAAGTAGATGATCCGATCCGGGCGTTTCTTGGCCTCGTCCACGAGGTGGCGGTATGCCGCACGGACGTCCAGCGCCAGGCCGGTCTCGCTCGGGCTGCCGGGGTTGCCGCCGTACCCGCGATAGTCCATGAGCAGCACGGTGAACCCGCGGGCGGACAGCGCCCGCGCGACCGGGGCCCGGTCGGCGCGGTTGCCCGCGTTGCCGCCGGCGACGAGCACGGTCAGGTCGCGGTCCGGGCCGGTCGGCGGCACCAGCCACGCGGTCAGCGCCAATCCGTCGGCGGTGTGCAGGGTGACGTCCTGCGCGCCGGGAATCGTCCGGTCGGCGGGGCCGGGGTGCGCGGTGTCCGGCAGGAAGATCAGCCGTCGCTGCAGCAGCCACAGCGCGGTCACCAGCACCGCGATGACCAGCAGCACGATCAGCGCGGGGCGAACCAGCGACGAGGCCTTCAGCACCGTTCCATTCTCACCCCGCGGCCGCCGCCACGATGCGGCAGCCCGCGCCGCATCCGGTGTTAGGAAGGTGCCCTTCCTCTACGGAATCCGTTAAGAAGGTGCCCTTCCTTTTAGCGGTCGGTGGTTAGGCGGAGGCCTAGGGAGATCAGGAGGGTGCCGGCTAGGGCGTCGGTGAGGCGGCGGAGGCGGGCGGGGGTGGCGGTGTCGCCGGTCCACCAGCGGCGGGCGAGGTCGATGCCGCCGATGAGCAGGGCGAACCAGAGCATCGCTTCGAGGTCGTGGACCAGGGCCAGTAGGAGGCCCATGGGGAGGGCGGCGACGTCGTCGGGCAGGAACTGCGGGAGCATCGCGACGTAGAAGAGGCCGACCTTGGGGTTGAGGAGGTTGGTCAGGGCGCCGGTGCCGAAGGCGCGCCAGGCCGAGCCGGTCGCGGGCGGCGGCGGCACGGCGGCGGGGGCCGGCTCGGCGGTTGCGGTGCGGCGGGCGCGCCAGGCGTCACGCAGCATGAGGGTGCCGATGACGACCAGGTAGATCCCGCCTGCCACCCGCATGACGGTGTACGCGGTGGTGCTGGCCAACAGGAGCGCGGAGACTCCGGCGGCCGCGGCGGCACCCCAGACCAGCGCGCCGGTGCAGATGCCCGCGGCGGTGGCGTACGCGTGCCCGCGTCCTCGGGCCACCGCGACGCGCAGCACCAGCGCCGTGTCCACCCCGGGGATGATCGTGAGCACTCCGGCGACGAGGGCGAACGAGACGACGGCCGAGGTAATGGTCACGCGCCGCAGTCTCTCACGCGGCGCGCGAGCTCACACCGCGCCGTGTCGTGCCGCCGGCCGCCGCGCAGCGTCGGCGTGCCGCAGAACCCCGCGACGCGAGTGGCCACCCGACGCCGCCGACTCCGGCGAACCGGGGCGGTTCACTGCGGCGACAACACCTGCGTGCGGCGGTTACATCTATTTTGATGTGGCCACATCAAAATAGATGTAAGCGTTCCGGCAGGTGTGCCCCCGGTCCCTGCGCCCGCTACGGTCAGGCGATGCAGGTGACCGGAGACGAGCTGACGACCGTGACAGGTCTGGCCTACCGGCAGGCCCGGTCGGGCGGCGGCACCGAGTCGGTGCGGCTGCCCGTGCACCGGCTCGCCGTCACCCGGGTGCCCGACGGCTGCGATGCCGTTCTCGTCGCCGGTGACCTGCAGGGCGTCGCCCCGTCGCCGCTCCAAGGCGCATCCGTGCTGCTCGGGGTCGCGCTCGCCGAGCAACTGGCCGGCTGGGCCGAGCAAGGTCTCGTGCCGCCGCCGGACCGGCTCGCCGTGGTGCTCGCCGGTGACCTCTACTCCGCACCGACCGCCGACGTACGCGGCGCGAGCGGTGACGTCGCCGACGTCTGGCTCGCCTTCGCCGCCGCCGGATGCCGACTCGTCACCGGGGTCCTCGGCAACCACGACGTGCTCGCGCCGTCCGATCTGGCCGGTCTCGATCCGGCCCCGGTGCCGCTCGACGGCGACGCGGTCGTGCACGCGGGCGTGCGTTTCGCCGGGGTGAGCGGCATCATCGGCGACCCCGCCCGGCCGGGCCGACGCGCCGAACGCGACCAGCTCGCCCGCCTCGCCCGCGCCCTCGCCACAGCACCCGACCTGCTCGTACTGCACGAAGGCCCGGCCGGTGCGCGGCCGGACCAGCTCGGCAACGCCGTGCTCGGCGAGCGGGTGCGCCGGGCCGCGCCGCCGCTGACCGTCTGCGGCCACGTGCACTGGCCCGACCCGCTGTCCACACTGGGCGGCGGGCATGTGCTCAACGTGGACTCCCGCGTGGTCCTGCTGACACCGGTCCGCTGACAGGCGGCCCGGTGCCGCGGTCAGCGGACCGGGTCGGTGGTCCAGCCGCTCTGGTCGGCGGGCTCGGCTAGGCCCGCCAGGTTGCTGGTGCCGAGCACTTGGACCCGTCGGTAGAGGTTCACCAGCCCGTCGCCGCCGGCCAGCCGTGTGGTCTCCGCATCGCTCGTGGCCAGGGCGACGAACGGGCCGGGATTGTCGTACACGGCGAGCTCGGCTCCACCGGTCGGCATCTCCTGCTTGAACGCTCGGTGACCGTCAATGGTGGTATTGCCCTGGTCGCCGGTCCAGCCGTAGCCGGGGACGATCGCCTCGGCCCGCAGGGAAAGCGTCGACTGCGGGAACGGGTGCTCACCTCCGCAGTACGGCTCGGCAGTGAAGACCAGGACGCTGCTCCACCCCGTCTTCGAGCGCTCGGTCACCGAGGCCGCGGCCAGCGGCAGACCCTTCGGCACGCCGCCGAGCACCACCGGGAAGCGCAGCGACTCGACGCCGTAGCGCAGATCCCTGACGATCTCGGCCAGAGCGGGCAGGTTCGCGGCCGGATCGTCACCGGCCCGCTCGGCCAGGTCCTTGCCGACCGCCTCGGCCCACGCGCCGGGCGCGTACTCCCAGCGCAGCCGCCCGTCGACCAGTTTCGCGGGCTTGCCGTACAGAGACGGCGCCGGCGTGCCGGCCGGGGCGGGGGTCGTCCCGGGTCCGGTGCGGACCAGGTTCGTGCCGGGCAGGCACGCGCGGTGGGGCGCGGCACCGCGCGGGAAGAAGGTGACGGCCACCTGCGCGCCGATGCTGCGGTTGGGCAACCCGGCCTCGATCGTGTATCCACCCTGCTCCCCCGCCTGCACGATGGTGGTCCGGGGCACCATGCCCGCAGGCAGCCGACCGAAGCGGGCAATGCGCACCAGCGGGTCGAAGGAGACCGGCGCCTCGGTGGGCGGCGTGGCGGTGAACGCGATCGGGGCGACCGGCGGGTCGGCGGCGGCGATCTGCAGGTCGGCGGGTCCGGTGCCGGGTGACGGCGCGGCTGGGCCGGTGGCGGCCCCACCGAGCCGCACCGCGCCGACGGTCACCGCGGCCACGAGCAGTGCGGCGCCTCCCGCGATCACCCACCGGAGAGTACCGCGGCGCGGCGCGGGCACGGCGGGGGTGCTGACGCCGTCCTGATCGGGGAGCGCGGTCGGCCTGGCGTCGGGATCCGTCGAGGCGGGCTGCGCGGGCAGCTGGCTCATGGCATTCTCCGGAGTCGAGGAGGGGCGGCGAGGCTGTTTGAGCACTCGCTCAAGACAGAGGATAGGGCCTTTTGAGCATTCGCTCAAGTCATTGATGAACTGCCGAAACACGAGCGCGAACCCAGTCGGGATCGGAACCGTTTCGAGCGCCGCCACCGGGGTACCGTCGTTGCCATGCCCCTGCGCATCGAGGACTACGCGGTCATCGGCGACACCCAGACCGCGGCGCTCGTCGGCAACGACGGGTCGATCGACTGGCTCTGCCTGCCCCGCTTCGACTCCGGCGCGATCTTCGCGGCGCTGCTCGGCACCCCCGAGCACGGCCGCTGGCAGATCGCCCCGGCGACCCCGGTGCGCGCCGTCCGGCGGCGCTACCGCGGGGACACCCTCGTGCTGGAGACGGAGTTCGACACCGACGAGGGCACCGTGCGGCTGGTGGACTTCATGCCGCCGCGCGGCGAGGCCGCCGACGTCGTGCGCATCGTCGAAGGCGTGCACGGCCGCGTGCCGATGCGCATGGACCTGCGGCTGCGCTTCGACTACGGGCACGTCGTGCCCTGGGTGCGCCGCATGGACGCCGACACGGTGGCCGTCGCCGGGCCGGACGCGGTGTGGCTGCGCACCCCGGTCGCGCTGCATGGGGAGAACCTGGCCACGGTCGCCGACTTCAGCGTCGGCGCGGGCTTCCACGTCCCGTTCGTGCTGACCTGGCGCGAGTCGCACCTGCCGACGCCGCACCCGGTCGACCCGATCGTGGCCCTGGAGGGCACCGTCTCGTACTGGGAGGAGTGGATCGCGGGCTGCACCTACGACGGGCCGTGGCGCGAAGCCGTGATCCGCTCGCTGCTCACCCTGAAGGGCCTCACCTACGGCCCGACCGGCGGCATCGTCGCGGCGGCGACCACCTCGCTGCCCGAGGAGCTGGGCGGGGTGCGCAACTGGGACTACCGCTACTGCTGGCTGCGCGACGCCACCATCACCCTGCAGTCGCTGATGTACGCCGGGTTCGTCGACGAGGCGCGGGCCTGGCGCGCCTGGCTGCTGCGAGCGATCGCGGGCGACCCGTCCCAGCTGCAGATCATGTACGGCGTGGCGGGCGAGCGCCTGCTCACCGAGCGCATCGCGGACTGGCTGCCCGGCTACTGCGGCAGCCCGGTCCGCATCGGCAACGCCGCCTCCGAGCAGTTCCAGCTCGACGTGTACGGCGAGGTCATGGACGCGCTGCACCAGGCCCGCAAGGCGGGGCTGGAGTACGACCAGCACACCTGGGACCTGCAGCGCGCGCTGATGAGCTTCGTGTCGGAGAACTGGACCCGGCCCGACGACGGCATCTGGGAGGTCCGCGGCGGAGCGCGGCAGTTCACCCACTCCAAGCTGATGGCCTGGGTCGCCGCCGACCGCGCGGTCAAGGCCGCCGAGCAGTTCGGCCAGACCGGCCCGGTGGAGCACTGGCGCGACCTGTGCCGGCGGATCCGGGCCGACATCCTCGACCAGGGCTACGACCCGCGCCGCAAGACGTTCACCCAGTTCTACGGGTCCAGCGAGCTGGACGCGTCACTGCTGATGATGCCGCTGGTCGGCTTCCTGCCCGCGACCGACGAGCGGGTGCGCGGCACCGTCGCCGCGATCGAGCGGGAGCTGATGCGCGACGGCTTCGTGCAGCGCTACACCCAGCACCCCGGGTCGGCGGTGGACGGCCTGCCGCCGGGCGAGGGCGCGTTCCTGGCCTGCACGTTCTGGCTGGCCCAGAACTACGCCCTGATGGGGCGCGTGGACGAGGCCCGCGAGGTGTTCGAACGGCTGCTCGCCCTGCGCAACGACGTGGGCCTGCTGGCCGAGGAGTACGACACCGACGCACGCCGCCAGGTGGGCAACTTCCCGCAGGCATTCAGCCACGTGCCGCTGATCGACACCGCGCGCCACCTGGCCGCGGCGATGGGGCCGGCGGAGAACCGGCCCCGCGAGTGACGCCGCGGCTCAGGACACCGGCTGGAAGTAGTGCTTGGCCCCGTAGAAGGCGACCTTCTTACCGATGACCGCGCCGTGGTGGTCGGCGGTGCGGAAGTGGATGCCCGCCCACACCCGGGCGTCGATGATCTCCTTGCGGGCTTGGGAGAAGCGGGTGAAGCTGCGGGTGGTGCCGGTGACCGCGTTGAAGCCGGAGAAGGCGACCTGGTCGGTGCCGAAGAAGTCGGTCAGCGCGTAGGACCAGGCGGAGATGTTGCAGGAGTGCCCGGACGAGTGCTCGTACCAGGGCGGGGTGTCCAGCAGCGGAACCCAGGACGGGTCGGGCTCGGTGGCCGGATTGCCGTCGCCGGCGGCCTCGTGGATAGCGGTGACCGGCCGCCAGGACTTCCAGTGCGCCTTGTCGTTGTGGCAGGCGATCACAGCGTCCGCGGTGGACATTCCGACCTGCGCGAACAGGCGGGCGCTGTCGGCGGCGGACAGGTTGTGGCCGGTGGCCAGCGCGCGCAGCATCGCCTCCTGCGGCACCGCGGCCCACCAGCGGGCGGCGTCGGTCTGGTCCGCGGTGCGCGTGTTACTGGTCCGTGAACCGACCGACTTGACCTCGTTGAAGTCCTCGGCGTAATCCGCACTGGTCAATGCGTTGGGTCCGTCCGAGCGCAGTGCCGCGACGTCGGGGACCAGGAAAGGTTTCACGTTGCCCGCCCAGGGCGCCGGGTCTATCGCGAACGCGGGCGGCGTGGGCCGCCACTGGCCCGGCTCGGTGCCGATGACCACGTCGGCCGGGCCGCCGCGCCCGTCGCCGGTGCGGGCCGTGATCATCGCGGTCGCGGCCTGCTCGCCGTCGGTGATGCCGCCCAGCTTGGCGGGCCCGTCGGGCACGGCCGCGAGCGCGGCGTCGTACTTGATCTGCAACGCCGCCGACTGGGCCGGGAACAGGTGCTTCAGCAAACGGAACGCGGCGGTGGCCGCGGCGGCGTCCACCGAGTCGCCCGGCTGGGCTTCGACCTGCACCAGGTACGGCCGGTGGGTGCGGGTGATGCCGTTGACCGCGTCGTAGACGGCGCCGTGCACCATGGCGCGGTTGATCAGGGCGACGTGCGGCACGAAGGGGCCGGCGTTGCGGATCGTGTCCTCGGTGTGCTGGTTCCACACCACGACCGCGTTGACCGCGGACAGCACGGCGGCGGGCGCGCCGACGGGGGCGAGGGCCGCCGTCGCGGCGGCGAGGACAGTCAGGACAACGCCGGTACGGCGGGCTCGGAGCCGCATGAACACTCCCGAGGGCACGTGCCCGCCCCCGACGGGCCGGCAGCAACGTGTCCATTGTGCGAGGTTGTGACCGGAAAACGAACCTACCGC
This sequence comes from Catellatospora sp. NPDC049111, assembly GCF_040648615.1. NCBI lineage: Bacteria > Bacillati > Actinomycetota > Actinomycetes > Micromonosporales > Micromonosporaceae > Catellatospora > Catellatospora sp. NPDC049111. Next base: position 64,973 of record NZ_JBEZEB010000005.1, read on the forward strand.
ACCGGTGATTCACCGGAAAGATGCAGGTCAGCGGCCCGTACCGAGCGCGCCGCACGGACCGGCGAACGCAGGTGCCCGGGGCTCCCCTGGCGGGGGGAGCCCCGGGCGGACCGGTCACGCCGGCGGGGTGCCCCAGGAGAGCACGCCGCCGGTATACCCGGGGATGGTGGGCGCGTCCGCGAACGCCGTGTTGGCGCCCCGGCTGTAGTCGCCGACCTCGTTGAACGGACTCCAGTCGGCCTTGTGCAGGCGCAGCTGGATCTCCCCGGTAGACGCGCCCGCGGCGAGCGTGCCGCCGGTGAACGCGACCTCGACGTAGGTGTCCGCCCCGTTCACCGGGGTGGCCAGGCTCACCACGGTGGTACGCACGTTCGCGCAGCCGAGCTGGGCCCAGTCGCAGTACACGGTGACACCCGCCGACCCGTCACGGGTCAGGTAGTAGCGGGCGGTGACCGTGGTCAGCCCGAGCGAGGACGTTGCGCTGTTGACAACCTGGAGCCCGAACCGGATCGAGTTGTCGGTCGGCGAGCCGTCGTTGTTCTTGTACCGCACGGTCAGCCCGCCCCCAGCCGGTGGCGCGGACGTGGTCGCGATGATCGGACTCGACCACGCCGACGCGTCACCGGCGGCGTTGCGGGCCTGCACGGTGTACGTGTACGCCGTGCTCGGGCTCAGCCCGGTGTCGGTGTACGACGTGCCCGTCACCACGGCGACCTGCACGCTGCCGCGCCGCACCGCGTAGCTCACGGCCGTCTGCACCGCGTCCCAGGCGATGCTGACCGTGTCGCTGCCGGTCGCGGTGACCCGCAGGTTCGCCGGTGTCGCGGGCGGCACCACGTCGCCGCCCTGGGTCGTCCCGGTCACCGTCGACGATGCCGTCGAGACGTTGCCGCCCGCGTCGCGCGCCCGCACCGTGTACGTGTACGCCGTGGACGGGGTAAGGCCGGTGTCGGTATAGGAGGTGCCGGTCGGGGTGCCCACCTTGACCGTGCCGCGGTACACGTCGTAGCCGACGACCCCGACGTTGTCGGTGGACGCGTCCCAGGCCAGCGAGATCGAGGTCGCCGACGTGCCGGTGACCCGTGGGTTGCCCGGCACGGTCGGCGGCGTGACGTCCACCGGCGGCGTGCCGCCGGTCAGGTCGGCCGTGTTGCGGTCGAGGTGGGTGGCCACCCAGACCAGCGGGGCGTTCCAGTTGACCGTGTTCTCCTTGGAGCCCCACGCGTCGGGCGCGGTGTTCTTGCCCGCGTACGACTTGGCCGCCGGCCGGCCGGTGGGCGTGGCCGGGTCGTTGATCAGCTCGTTGTTCGGCCCGCCGGCCAGCCAGCCCTTCGGGTACGCGATCCCTGGATACTTCCCCCACGCCCAGCGGTCGTGCAGGTCGGTCTCGGCGTATTCGCCGTAGCCGGTGACGTACGACAGGCGCATCGCGTTGTTGCCCATCAGGTAGTCCATGGCCCGGTTCATCGCCTTGAGGTAGGTCAGGCTGCCGGAGTCGTCATAGGCCACCCCGAGCACCAGCATCCGGTTGGCGATGAACGAGTTCGAGCCCCACGGGTACGCCGACGCGCCGCCGATCAGCGACGGATAGCCCTCGCCCCGCAGCGTCGTGACGATCTGGTCCGCGAAGGAGCGCACGTTGCCGCGCATCGTGGCCAGGTCCGCGGCGGGTAGGTCGTTGGTCACGCTGACCAGCGACAGGGTGCCGGTCGCGGCGACCTCGGCCCAGTCGAACTGCCCCATCTCCCGGTAGTGCGGCGAGCCGGTCACCGCGGTGCGGTAGCCGGACACGGCCGAGTCGCCGCGCTTGAGCGCGGTCAGGTACAGCTCGGCGGCGGCCGCGTACCGGTCGTCGCTGTTCTTCGTGTCGCCGTAGTCGCCGCCGCCCTCGGCGTCGGAGGTCGTGTTGTAGTCCACGTTCGGCTGCGCCTCGGCCCTGGTCCAGGCGTCCCTGGCGATGCCCCACAGCGTCGCCGCCCGCGACGCGTCGTACGGCGCCAGCACCCGCGCGAGCTGCGCGTTGGTCCGCGCCACCGCGTACGTGGCGTTCGTCGACGGCCCCATCGCCGAGCGGGCCAGCCCGTTCTCGGCGTCGACCGAGGTCACCGGGAACGCGCTCCAGGCGTGGTTGTGCACCTTGTGCGAGGCCAGGCCGGTCGACGGCAGCAGGCCCGCCATCCAGCGCGAGCCGAACTCGACCTCGTCCAGGATGTCCGGCCGCCCGTTGGCCCGCTCCGGGATCGGCAGCGACCCGTCGCCGTACGCGGCCGGCTCCCGCTCCAGCAGGTTGAGCAGCGTCCACGCCGACACCGCGTGGTTGACCGCGTAGATGCCGAAGTCGCCGGCGTCGGCCCAGGAGTAGCGCACGTTCAGCCGCTGGCTGCCGCACCAGCTGTTGTAGCAGGGCACCGACTCGTCGCCGGGGTGCAGCGCGGCGTGGGCGTGCCCGCTGTTCTGCAGGAACTGGCCGTCGACGGCGGCACCCATGCGGTGGAAGTAGAAGTACTGCATCGCCTCGCGGCCCAGGGCCGGGTAGAGCGAGGACGCCGAGATCGTGAACGGCACGCTGGTGCCGACGCCGTCGACCCACAGCACGTAGTCGCCGGGCGTGCTCAGGGCGCTGAAGTCAGCCTGCTGCACGGTGTCGCCGGAGGCGCGGTCGCTGCCGTACACGGTGGTGGTGCCGGAGGCGACGGTCGCGCCGCCGGAAGCCTGGCGCACCTGCCAGGCACGCGCGCTGCCGGTGGCGACCACCGTGGCGATCTTGTCAGCGCCGGTGAGGTAGCCGATCTGGTTGACCCGGACGGGGCTGGTGTCGAAGTCGGCCGCCGCGGGCGCGGCGGGCAGCGGAAGCAGGACGGCGGCGGTCGCGGCGGCGAGCACCAGGCGCAGCCGCCGGGACAGGGGACGTTTCATCGGTGACTCCAGTGATCGGCTGGACGGTCGGCGCCCGCGGAACGCGCCGGGAGGACGCGCGCTCCGCGGGCGGGCGGCCCGGCCGGACCCCGGATCAGGGGCGGACCGGCCGAGCCGCGTCATATTGCGGGACCGGCCGGTAGCGGAGAGGGGTCCGCCGCCGGCCGGTCGATGATCACGGGACGGCCAGGGCGCAGCTGGTCACGGTGACCGTGCCGGTGCCGTTGGCCACGAACCCGAAGGACGTGCTCGCCGACGGGGCCAGCGTGCCGTTGTGCGGCGCGTTGGTGACGGTGCCGCCGGTCCGGTTGCCGTTCCACAGGTTGGCGATGGTCAGCGTGCTGGGGATGTTCAGCACGACGGACCAGGCGGCCGACGTCATGGTGCTGGTGTTCTTGACGGTCACCTCCGCCTGCATGCCGCCCTGCCAGGAGCCGGTCACCAGCAGGGTGGCCGTGCAGCCGCTGCCGCCACCGCCGCCCCCGGACGTGGTGCCGGTGACCGCGGCCGAGGCCGCCGAGACGTTGCCCGCGGCGTCCCTGGCCCGCACCGTGTACTGGTACGCGGTCGACGCGGCCAGCCCGGTGTCGGTGTAGGTGCGCCCGGAGACCGTGGCGACCTTGGTCCCGGCACGGTAGACCTCGTACGCCGTCACGCCGACGTTGTCGGTGGCCGCGCCCCAGGTCAGCGACACCGAGCTGCTGGTGACGCCGGTGACCGACGGGTTGCCGGGCGCGGACGGGGCGATGGTGTCGCCGCCGGTGCCTCCGCCGCCGTACACGTCGGCGAGGTTGTAGCCGGTGGTGCTGGTCGCGCCGCCGAGCCGGACCTGGTGGTCGAGGCTGACGAACTTGCCCTGGTGCTGCCACAGCGCCGGCTTGAGCAGGTTGTACTTGGTGGTGTCCCAGGTGGCCCAGTCGTCGAGCAGCAGGCCGCCGGTGTCGCCGGAGTTCGGGTTGAGCACCCAGAACGTCTGGTGCAGGCGGTACTGCACGATCAGGTCACGCAGGGCGGTCATCCACTTGTCCTGGCGGGCGTCCTGGCCGAGCCGGCCGCCCCACTCGCCGATCAGCAGCGGCGCGATGCCGTCCTCGTGGATGTAGAACCAGTTCGGCCGCCACACGTCGTTGGTCAGCGAGGTCTTGTCGAACGTGCCCTGGAACCACGGCTGCTCGTAGACCAGCGGGCCGTAGTCGTGCGGGGAGTACATCAGCTGGTCCTGGTTGGCCCCGAGGTTGATCGGGTAGTCGCGCACGCCGCGCAGGTTGCCGCCCCACCAGTTGTAGAAGTAGTTCGGCGACAGGTCCGGGTCGGTGTTCGGGGAACTCCAGGTCTCACCGGGACGCGGGTAGACCTCGATGCCCTCGCACAGGATCAGCACGTTGGGGTTGATCGCCAGGATGCGCTTGCCCGCGGTCTCGCAGGTGTACTTGAAGTTGTCCTGGTCGGTGCTGTTGTCCCACTTGGCCCGCGGCGGGGAGTTCGGGGTGCCGTGCGGCTCGTTCTTGATGTCCATCGCGACGATGGTGTCGTTGTTCTTGTACCGGTTGGTCACCCACTCCCACGCCTGGTAGAACTGCTCGACCGTGATCGAGCCCTTCCACCACACCGGGTGGATGTGACCGGAGTTGTCCGCCTCGGCGCTGTGCACGTCGAGCATGACCTTGATGCCGTACTGCTCGCACAGCTGCAGCCAGTAGTCCCAGATCTGCAGGTTGTTCTTGCCGGCCAGCTCGGGGTTGGCGTACGTGTTCACGTTGGGCGCGGCGACCGTCTGGCCGTTCTTCCACTCCAGCAGCAGCTGGGTGGAGATCGGCACGCGGACCAGGTTGATGCCGCGGTCGGCCATGCCCTTGGTGATGGTGGTGATGTTGCCCGACCACAGGCCGTGGAAGACCCGCTCGGAGGCGTTGAAGCCGAACCAGTTGACGCCGGTCAGCCACACCTCGTTGCCGGCCTCGTCGACGACCTTGTTGCCCTGGACGTGCAGCCAGTCCTTCTCCGGCACCGCGGCGGAGGCGGTGGACGGGGCGAGCACGGCCGCGCCGGCCGCCAGCATGGTGGCCATCGTGGCCAGCGCGAGGGGGATGCGCAGTCGTCTGCGTATCCCCGCCTTCGGAGTGAGTGCCATGAGAACCTTCCGGAAGCGGTGGTGCGGCGGTGATCGGTGGCCGCCGCAGGTCGGGAGCGCTCCCAGCCACGGCCGGACAGAACCCGCGCCCCCGGCGGGCACCGGGGGTGGCACAGGCGTCCCGCCGAGGCGGGCCACCCGGTTCCCGCCCCTGTCGCCGACCATCCGAGATGGACCAGGCATCGACGACAGTGAACGGGAGCGCTCCCATTTGTGTTGGAGCGTAAGGCTCCCGAAACCCGGACGCAACAGTTTGCGTCAATCCCTGTCGCCGCCGTCTCCGACGGCCTTGCTTCTGGAAGCGCTCTCCCACCATGATCGGCCCATGCGCAGCATCACCAAGCCCGTGCTGTCCGAAGCCGACATCGCCCGCCTGATCCGGCGGGCCCTGGGCGAGCATGCCCTCGTCGAGCAGCACGAGGAGTTCACCGACGGCTTCTTCAACGCCGCCCACGCCGTGCGCCTGGCCGACGGCCGCGAGGTGGTGCTGAAGGTCGCGCCGGACCGGGGCATCACGATGCTGACCTACGAGGTCGACCTGATGTTCACCGAGATCGAGTTCTTCGAGCGGGCCGCCGCGGCGGGCGTGCCGCTGCCGCGGATGTGGCACGCCGACGCCGAGAGCGGCGTCATGGTCATGGAACGGCTGCGCGGCGTCTCCTTCGAGCAGGCCAAGCAGACGATGTCCGCCGAGCACGTGCTGGCGGTGCGCCACGAGCTGGGCCGTATCGCCGCGGCCGGCACCGCCGTCACCGGCGAGCGCTTCGGCTACCCGCGCCGAGACGGGCGCACCCGCTCGGCGTCCTGGCGGGAGTCGTTCCTGCACTTCGTCGACGACATCCTGGCCGACGCGACGGCCACCGAGCGGCCGCTGCCCCGGCCCGCCGCAGAGATCCGCGAGCTGGTCGCCCGCCACGCCCCGCTGCTCGACGCGGTGACCGTGCCCGCGCTGGTGCACTTCGACCTGTGGGACGGCAACGTGTTCGTGCAGGCCGACGGCGACGGCTGGCGGGTCGAGGCCGTCATCGACGGCGAGCGGGCCTTCTACGGCGACCCGATCGCCGAACTGGTCTCGCTGGCGACGTGGATCCCCGAGGACCAGGCCGCGGCCGCGATCGACGGCTTCCTCGGCCGGGCGCTGACCGCCGACGAGCAGACCCGCCTCACCCTGTACCGGATCTACCTGTGGTTGATCCTGGTCGCCGAGACGGCCGTGCGCGGCTACCCGGAGAAGGAGAACGCCGAACTGCTCGCCACGGCCGGTGGACAGCTCGCCGCGGACCTCGACCGGCTCGCGGCGGCATGAAAGTTACAGGCGTGACCGGTGATGCGCTTGTGATCACGATGCCATGGAAAGGGCCCGCGAAGGTGTTTGATAGGTGACATGAGCACTCCGGCGATCCTGACCGTGGACGACGACCCGAACGTCTCCCGCGCGGTGGCGCGCGACCTGCGCCGGCATTACGGCGAGAACTACCGGGTGGTGCGGGCGAGTTCGGGCAGCGAGGCCCTCGACGCGCTGCGCGAGCTGAAACTGCGCGGGCAGCAGGTCGCCGTGCTGCTGGCCGACTACCGGATGCCGCAGATGAACGGCATCGAGTTCCTGGAATCGGCGATGGACCTCTACCCGCGGGCGCGGCGGGTGCTGCTGACCGCGTACGCCGACACCGACGCGGCGATCAACGCGATCAACCTGGTCGACCTGGACCACTACCTGCTCAAGCCGTGGAACCCGCCGGAGGAGCACCTCTACCCCGTCGTGGACGACCTGCTGCAGTCCTGGCTGGCGACCCCCGACGCGGCCACCGCCGAGCTGCGCGTGGTCGGCCACCGCTGGTCCGCGCACTCCTACAAGATCCGCGACTTCCTCGCCCGCAACCTGGTCCCGTTCCGCTGGTACGTCGCCGACGACCCCGAAGGCGCGCGCCTGCTGGCCGCGGCCGGGCTGACCGCCGACGACGTGCCGCTCGTGGTGACCGCCGAGGGCAAGACCCTGGTCCAGCCCAACGAGGCGGAGCTGGCCGGAAACATCGGCCTGACCACCACCCCGGCCGCCGACTTCTACGACGTGATCGTCGTCGGAGCAGGCCCTGCCGGACTCGGCTCGGCCGTGTACGCCGCCTCCGAGGGCCTGCGCACCGTGCTCGTCGAGCGCCGCGCCACCGGCGGGCAGGCCGGGCAGAGCAGCCGCATCGAGAACTACCTCGGCTTCCCCGACGGTGTCTCCGGCGCGCAGCTCACCGAGCGGGCCCGCCGCCAGGCGCTGAAGTTCGGCGCGGAGCTGCTCTCGGCGCGCGAGGTCACCTCGCTGGAGACCTGCGGCTCGGCCCGCGTCGTGCACTTCGCCGACGGCAGCCGCATCGCCGCGCACGCCGTGGTCCTGGCCACCGGCGTGTCATACCGGATGCTCGACGTGCCCGGCTGCGCCGACCTGACCGGCCGCGGCGTGTACTACGGCTCGGCCGCCACGGAAGCGCCCGGCTGCCAGGACCAGGACGTCTACATCGTCGGCGGGGCGAACTCGGCCGGCCAGGCCGCCGTCTACTTCTCCCGGTACGCCAGCCGCGTGCACATGCTGATCCGCGGTGAGGACCTGCGCCGCTCCATGTCGCGTTACCTGATCGACCAGATCGAGGCGATCGAGAACATCACCGTGCACCCGTACACCCAGGTCAAAGAAGGTGGTGGCGACGACCACCTGGAGCACCTCACCCTGGTCGACACGCGCACGAACGAAGAGACCCGGGTCGACGCGTCCTGGCTGTTCATCTTCATCGGCGCGGAGCCGGGCACCGGATGGCTGGACGGCGTGCTGGCCCGCGACGAGCACGGCTTCGTGCTGACCGGGCCCGACCTGCTCAGCGGCGGCAAGCGCCCGGCCGGGTGGCGCCTGGACCGCGACCCCTACCACCTGGAAGCCAGCGTGCCGGGCGTGTTCGCCGCCGGTGACGTGCGGTCCGACTCGGTCAAGCGCGTCGCCTCCGCCGTCGGCGAGGGCGCCATGGCCATCTCACTCGTACACCGATACCTGGAGGGGCAGTGACCATCGAACTCACCCCCGCGCTGCTGCGCGAGCTGTTCCTGTTCGAATCGCTCAGCGACGACCAGCTCGCCTGGCTGGCCGAGCACGGCCGCATCGAATGCATCCCCGCCGGTCCCGTCTTCGCCGAGGGCGACGAGGCCAGTTGTTTCTACGTGCTGCTGTCGGGCACCGTCGCGCTCAGCCGCCAGGTGCACGGCGACAGCATCGAGGTCAGCCGCACCGACCAGCGCGGCGTGTACGCCGGAGCCACCCAGGCCTACCTCGGCGACCGGGTCCCGCAGAAGTACGTGCACTCCCTGCTCGCGGTCAGCGACACCGAGTTCTTCGTGCTGCCCGCCGACGACTTCGGCACCGTCATGCGCGAGTGGTTCCCGATGGCGATGCACCTGCTCGAAGGCCTGTTCTTCGGCATGCGCAGCATGCAGACCCTGGTCGGCGAGCGCGAACGCCTGCTGGCCCTGGGCTCGCTGTCGGCCGGGCTCACCCACGAGCTGAACAACCCGGCCGCCGCGGCGGTCCGGGCCACCTCCGTGCTGCGCCAGCGCGTCGCCGGGATGCGGCACAAGCTGTCGCTGATCGCCGACGGGCGGCTCGACGGCACCCGGCTGCGCCAGCTCGTCGACCTGCAGGAGGAGGCCGTCAAGCGGATCGACGGCGCGGCCCAGCTCACCCCGGTGCAGACCTCCGACGCCGAGGACGCGCTGGCCGACTGGCTGGAGGAGCGCGACATCACCGGCGCGTGGGACATCGCCCCGACCCTGGTCGCGGGCGGCGTCGACGAGGAGTGGCTGGAGCAGGTGTCCGACACGGTCGGCGCGGAGAACTTCGAATCCGCGGTGCGCTGGCTGACCTACACCCTGGAGACCGAGCTGCTGATGGGCGAGATCGACGACTCGGTCACCCGCATCTCCGGCCTGGTCGCCGCCGCCAAGCAGTACTCGCAGCTGGACCGCGCGCCGTACCAGGAGGTCGACGTCAACGAGCTGGTCAAGGCGACGCTGGCCATGTTCGCCGGCAAGGTCACCAAGGACCTGACCGTGGTCAAGGAGCTGGACCGGACCCTGCCGAAGATCCCCGCGTACGCCGCCGAGCTGAACCAGGTGTGGACCAACCTGATCGACAACGCGCTCGGCGCGATGCACGGCTCCGGCACGCTGACCATCCGCACCGGCCGGGACAACAACTGCGTGTTCGTGGAGATCGGCGACACCGGCCCCGGCATCGACCCGGCGATCCGGCCGCGCATCTTCGAGCCGTTCTTCACCACCAAGCCGGTCGGCGAGGGCACCGGCCTGGGCCTGGACATCTCGTACCGGATCGTGGTCAACAAGCACCACGGCGACATCCGAGTCGAGTCCCAGCCCGGCGACACCCGCTTCCGGGTGGTGCTGCCGATCGAACCGCCCGCCGAGTAGCCGACCCGGCTAGTCGAGGTCGCGCAGGATGCCCTCCAGGATCGCGGGGGTGTCCTGCGGCGGCGAGGCGTCGACGCACAACTGCTCCATGACGGTGACGTACTGCTCGACGTCCTCACGTTTGTCGAGGTAGAGCGCGCTGGTCAGCTGCTGCAGGTAGACCACGTCGGGCAGGTCGTGGTCGGGAAAGCGCAGCAGCGAGAACGCGCCGCTGCTGAAGGCGTGGCCGCCCTTGGCGAACGTCATCACCTGCAGGGTGACCGTCGGCAGCTTCGCCGCCTTCAGCAGCGCCTCGATCTGCCCGCGCATCACCGAGCGCCCGCCCACCGGCCGGCGCAGCGCCGCCTCGTCGACCACGGCCCACAGACGCGGCGGGTTCTGCCGGTACAGGATCTGCTGGCGGGTCATCCGCAGCTCGACCCGGCGGCTCACCTCGGGCTCCGGCTTGCCGCCGTGGCCGAGCATGATGACGGCGCGCGCGTACTCGGCGGTCTGCAGCAGGCCGGGCACGAACTGCACCTCGTAGGTCCGGATGATCTGCGCGGCGGATTCCAGGCCCAGATAGGACTGGAACCACGCCGGGTAGACGTCGCCGTACTGGTGCCACCAGCCCGGCTCGTTGGCCTGCCGGGCCAGGGCGGCCATCGCCTGCCGCTCGGCCTCGTCGGTCACCCCGTAGTAGGTGAGCAGGTCGGCGACGTCACGCTCCTTGAAACCGACCCGGCCCAGCTCCATCCGGCTGATCTTCGATTCCGAGGCCCGGATCTGCCAGCCCGCGTCCTCCCGGCTGATGCCGCGGGACTCCCGCAACCGCCGCAGCTGCGCTCCGAGCAGCATGCGCAGCACGGTAGGACCGCCGCCCGACCCACTCTCCGGGTCTGCCGCCATACGTGCGCCCTCCGCCTGCCCGCCCGCGTGATCTCCTGCGCATACTGTCGCAAAGCGCGGGCGCACTGTCGAGAATCAACGGTCAAGAAAGTAGATCGTCGAAGTCGCCGTCGTAGACACCCAGCAGAAACGCGTTCATCTCCGCCCTCGTGTAGAGCAGCACCGGCCCCAGCGGGTCCCGCGAATGGCGTAGCGCGAAACCCGACCCCCCGGGCAGCCGGCCGATCTCGACACAGTTCCCGTCAGCCCCACTGCGCACGCTCTTGCGCCACGCGATCGCGGCGAGCTCCGGTGCCCCGCCGTGGATGTGCGTCATCGCGATCCTCCGCCCCCAGAGAGAGAACGCCGTTCACCCGTGCAGCAACACGATCGTCTGCACGTGCATCAGCGCTTGCTTTTGCACAGGATAGCCGTGCATCATGGGGTCGGCTAAGCGAACACAGTCAATGGAAGCGCTACCGTTTGCCACCCGAACGGCTGGCGCTACCCCCTCCACCTGGGCAGACGGCACGGACCCCCTCCCGGACCGGCAGGCTCAGCCTTCTCGGGATGCGGCTACCTCCCGGGCGCGTCGCGCTACGCGGTGTGACCGAAGGCGGCCTAGTCCACGGACGTGGGGAGTCGCCGGCACACGCGGCACGAGCCACGTCGGAATGTTCCGGCCCCACAGGAGGACACCCGATCCATGGCACCACCGAAGACGCACCCCGACGAGCGGACCGTGGCGGACGTCGTACCCACCGACGCGTACGCGCCCCACGACCGGGTCTGGGTGTACCGCGACGGCCAGTGGCGCGCCGGCATCGTCTACGACGCCAGCAGCCACGCCGCGACCGTCATCTGCTGCTCCTCGACCGCCCGCGGCACGGAGGTCGAGATCAGAACCGCACGCTACGTAGCCCGGCGCGACCTCATCGACCTGTCGATCGACGCGTTGAGCTACGTCTGACCCTCCTCAGGTCACCGCGGGGCGGGAGCCGACAACGGTGCGAGTTGTCCGCTCCCGCCCCGCGGCGGGTCTGCTGGTCAGCGTTTGCGGGCCATGCCCGCCCAGTAGAACGCGCCGTTCGGGTCTTCGGGCTCGGTCTCCGGGTGCCAGGCCATCACCGGCACGACACCCGGCTCGACCAGGTCCCAGCCCTCGAAGAAGCGCGCCACGTCCACCTTCGTCCGCGGGATGACCGTCATGCCGCCGCGCTCGGCCGAGGAGCGGATGACCCCCATGGCCTCCTCGTCGAACTCGCGGCCAGGGTGGGTGATGGTGAGGTAGCTGCCCGAGGGCAGCGCGTCCATCAGCTCGCGGGTGTGGCCCCACGGGTCCTCGTCGTCCTTGAGCAGCATGAGCACCGCGACCATCATCAGCGCCACCGGCTTGCTCAGGTCGAGCGTGCTCAGCAGCGCCGGGTCGGACAGGATCTCCTGCGGCTTGCGCAGGTCGGCGTGGATGTACTCGCTGCGGCCCTCTTCCGAGCTGACCAGCAGCGCCCGCGCGTGGGCCAGCACGATCGGGTCGTTGTCCACGTAGACCACGCGGGTCTCCGGGGCGATGGCCTGCGCGTCCTCGTGCAGGTTGGGCCGGGTCGGGATGCCAGTGCCGATGTCGAGGAACTGCCGGATGCCCGCGTCGGCGACCAGGTGCTTCACCGCGCGGCCGAGGAACTTCCGGTTCTCCTTGGCCATCGTCTTGATGGTGGGGATCGCCTGGATGAACGCGTCACCCATGGCCCGGTCCGCGGCAAAGTTGTCCTTGCCGCCCAGCCACCAGTCATACATCCGTGCCGAGTGCGGTGTGCTCGTGTCGACGCCCGGAGGCGCGACCTCCTCGCCACCCGCACCCGGACCGCCGCCCTGCGACACTGACGCCTCCATTGACCGTCGTGGTGATGCAGCGGAAGCATAGACCCGCACCGTCCGGTCAGGCCACACCCAGCGCCACGGAAGTGCTACGCACAGATCATCACAGTGCCCCGCCCAGGACGGCAGGTTGCGCCACGGCCGCTCGCGGGCGGGTGATCAGCGCCGGCACCTCTGCGGTGAGCGTCGCCGCCGGACCGTCGCGGTGGTCGAGAACGGACTGCAGGATCTCCCCCGCCCGCACCGCGGTCGCCGACAGCAGCGATGACGTGATGCCGTGCGAGTGCTCCGTGCCGCCCTGCAGGTAGACGCCGCAGGCCAGATCGGACCCGGCGGACAGCCGGTAGTCACGCCCGGCGACCAGCCGGCCGTCGCCGTCGCGGCGCAGGTGCCCGGCGAGGTCACCGAGCAGGCCCGACGGATCGGCCTGGCGGTAGCCGGTGGCGCACACCAGGATGTCCGCGTCCAGCGCCGTCAGCTCTCCCGTGAGCAGCGAGGACACCTCGACGTGGACCCGGTCGCCGTCGTCGCGCACGCCGGTCAGGCGGCTCGCGTTGAGGATGCGCAGCCGTTCCTGGCCGAGCACCTTCTCCTGGTAGACGCGCCGGTAGAGGTCGTTGATGAGGTCGAGATCGACGACCGAGTAGTTGGTGCTGCGGTGGTAGTCCAGCAGCAGCTGCTTGGTCTGCGGCGGCGCGGTGTAGAAGTCGTCGACCGCGCCCGGGTCGAAGATGCGGTTGGCGAACGGGCTGTCGTCGGCGGGGCTGTAGCCGTACCGGGAGAAAACCGCGCAGACCTCGGCCCCGGGGAAGCGCTCATGCAGGAACGCGGTCGCCTCGGCCGCGCTCTGGCCCGCGCCGACCACCACGAAGCGCTTCGCGCCGGACCACTGCCCGACCTGGTGCAGCAGGTCCTGGGTGTGCCAGACCCGCGCCGACGGGGTGACCCCGTCGGGCAGTTGCGGGGACAGGCCGGTCGCGAACACGACGTTGCGGGCGCGAAGCGCCGTCGCGGTACGCGGGCCCTGGGCCACCACCATCAGGTGGTCGGCGCGGCCGCGCTCGTACACCGGGTGCACGTCGACGACCTCGTGGCCGTAGCGCACCATGCCGCCGACCTGCGCCGCGGCCCATTCCAGGTAGTCGTGGAACTCCACCCGCAGCGGGTACAGGCTCTTGTGGTTGATGAAGTCGATGAGCCGTCCCCGGCTGTGCAGGTAGCACAGGAAGCTGAACCGGCTCGCCGGGTTGCGCAGGGTGACCAGGTCCTTCATGAACGAGACCTGCATCGTGGCGTCGTCGAGCAGCATGCCGCGGTGCCACCCGAAGGCCGCCTGCCGCTCCAGGAAGACCGCGCTGACCGGAGCGGGACTCTCCGCGGCGGCGATGGCCAGGGCCAGGTTGGACGGACCGAATCCCACGCCCACGATGTCATGGACGACGTCCCCGCCAAACGATTGTTCTGTCATTGCGGTTCCGTTCCTAAGCATCGCCGGCGAGCCTCCTCGCCAGCACTTAGGTTAGGCTAACCTACGCCATTCGGCTTGCCAATACGGGGCCGCTTTCAGCGCAGGTCGTGAATGGAATTCTCATCCATGGCGATGAATCAGGCAAGGCATACCTCATAGCCTCAGGCGTAGAGGTGCTCCGGGACCAGGCCCAGCAGGCGGCCGGACAGGGCCAGGTCGAAGGGCACGGCGCGGCCCGGGAACTCCACCCGCCGCGGCACCCCCGGGTGGAACCGGTCGAGCAGTTCCTCGGTCGGCAGCGCGGCCAGCGTGATCGGGGCGGCCACGAAGATCTCGTGCGCGCCGGACAGCGGGCGGGTCAGCGCGAGCCAGTTCGCCGTCGCCGCGTCGCGGTCCTCCAGGTAGGCCCACAGCGACCTGGCCCCCTGCACCGGGTCGGCGCGGTAGTGCGAGGCGAACGTGGGCAGGCGCTCGGTCAGGCCGCCGAGCAGCGGGAAGCGCAGCGTCACCACGGTCATGCCGTAGCGGCGGGCCATCATCTGCCCGATCTGCTCGTCGACCTGCTTGCTCAGCGCGTACGGGTCCGCCGCCAGCAGCGGGTGCGCCTCGTCGACGGGCAGGTACAGCGGCGCGATCGGATCCGGCGACCAGGCGAAACCGAGCGCGGACTGGCTGCCGGCCAGCACCGCCCGGGTCACCCCCGCCTGCGCGGCCTGCTCCAGCACGACGAACGTGCTGCGCGTGTTCCCGCAGAACACCTCCTCGGCCGTGCCGAGCGTCGGCGCGGGGATCGCGGCGCAGTGCACGACCGCGTCCACGCCCGACAGCGCCTCGCGGACCACCGCCACGTCGCCCGTGTCGCCCACCACGACCCGCGCGGCCGGCAGACCACCGGGATCGTGCAGGTCGAGCGCCGTGGCGGCGACCCCCTCCCGGGCGAGCAGGTCGAGCGTGGCCCGACCGAGCCGCCCCGCGGCCCCGGTCACCAACACGTGCTTCACCGACGCCACCGGCCGACCTCGCTGTGCATCTTCACCACACCGTTCTACCCGCCCCCCTCCCCCGCCTCACCCCCGGCTCCCGAAACGGATCTAGAAGAGTTGTGGGGGGGGGGGGGGGGCCACGCCGAGTAAGGGGGGGTGTGCGGCGGGGGGC